>CAZLDA010000273.1:0-6022 GCA_964557875.1 uncultured Pseudomonadales bacterium
ATCCTCGCAATCTGGCAGGCGCACCAACACGAGGACGATTTCGCGATCGATCTGTCCTCGGGCGAAGTCCGTCTGCTGATTCATCGTCCGCAGTTCGAAGTGGAATTCCTGACGCTCGACCTCGCCCAATTCGCATTCGTGCAGGAGCTGTATCACGGCCAGACACTCGCCCAGGCGCTCGACCACGCGATGTCGGTCGATTCGAACTTCGATCTCGCGACCTGTCTCGCACTGTTGATCACGCATCGTGTGCTTGCGGACTGCAGGACCGCCGATGCACCGACTGACCCCGAAGGAGAACACACATGACTCTCACCGACCGTTACGCTGCTGTTGTACGCGTTTCTGCGCGCGCATTCGACACGCTCCAGAGCCCTATCGCACTTGCGGTGCGTCTATGGGTGAGCTGGCAGTTCCTGATTTCCGGTTACCTGAAGATCAGCGCGTGGGAGAACACGTTGTTTCTGTTCAACAACGAATACCAGGTTCCGGTGCTGCCGCCCGCACTCGCGGCCGCCGTCGGTACCTTCGGGGAACTCTTCTTTCCGGTGCTGCTAATCCTCGGCATCGCCGGCAGGTTGTCGGCGCTTGGCCTGTTCGCGGTCAACGCCATGGCCGTCGTCTCGTATGCACATGTCTTGCTCGGCGAGGGTTTCGAAGCAGCGCTCGCGCAACACGTGCTGTGGGGATTCATGTTGATCGTCCTGGCTGCCTATGGCCCCGGCAAGCTCTCGCTCGACTACCTGCTACAGCGTGGCCGGGCCGCGACGGCAGCACCGGTGCTCATTCGACCGGCGCTGATTTGAGTACCGCGCCACTACGCCGCGGCTGGACAGGCTTTTGCGGCGTGCAGCACCATAGCGCGCTCGTCCGTGGTGCATTGGGACACTCGGTGATTCCGTGAGCCATTCAGCGAAAACGCCATGAACGATCAGCCGTTGGATTTGAAAGCCGCCGAACTGCTGCGCCTGATCGACGAAGGCACCGCGTCGGTCACCGGCGAGGCTTTCTTCCGCGCGCTGGTGCGCAAGCTGTCCGAAGGGATGCAGACGCGCTACACCTTCGTTGCGGAATTCGACTCCGCGCTGACGCGTGCGAGCGTGCTTGCCTGGTGGGACAGCCGCGGCAGCTATCGCGATCCATTCGTGTTTCCGCTGAAAGGCACCCCATGTGAACTGGTGGCCAACGGCACGGGCGAAATCGTGTCGTACGAAGCGGACGTGGCGGTGTGCTTTCCCGAGGATCGCGCCGCACTGGAACGCATCGGCGCCAAGAGCTACGTCGCGGTTCCATTGATGCGGCCCGACGGCTGCGTAATGGGGCATCTCGCCGTGTTCGACGACCGTGAACGCGTCTGGGATCCGATGTCGCTCGGCTTGCTGCGGATTTTCGCAGCCCGCGCGACAGCCGAAGTAGAGAGGCGACACTTCGAGAAGGAACTCGAGGCTGCCAATGCCGACCTCGAAAGACGCGTCCTGGAGCGTACGGCCGAACTCGCCGAGTCGGTCGAGCAATTGAACGCCGAGGTCGAGCGCAGACGCGAAGTAGAACAGCGCCTCATTCACAACGAGGCCGAATTCCGCAACATGTTCGACGAGTCTCCGGCAGCGCTGTGGGTTTCGGATTTCTCCGGCGCAAAGAAGTACATCGATAGTCTGCGCGACGATGGCGTTACCGATCTGCGGGCGTATTTCCGCGATCGTCCCTCGTTGCTGCATCGCGCGGTCGAAATGCAACAGGTGCAGACCGTCAACAAGGCGACGCTGCAGGCGTACGAAGGCAGTGCGATCAGCGACTTCTTCACTCTGCAACCCGACGACATCTTCACTCCCGAAGCGTATGCCGCGCTGGGCGAGATGGTGCTTCAGTTCGCCGAAGGCGCCATCGAGTACCACACCGAGGCAACCGACCGGACTCTCGCCGGCAACGTCCGCGACCGATACATGAAATGGCGGCTCGTGCCCGGCTGCGAACACGACTGGTCGCGCGTGCTGGTCGCAGTGCTCGACATCACCGAACAGAAAGAAGCGGCGCGCTTCCTCAAGAACGCGCACGACGAACTGGAGCAGCGCGTGCACGAACGCACCACGGCGCTGTTCGTCGCGAACTCGAAGCTGCAGCAGGAGATTGCGAAGCGCACCCAGACGGAACGCGCGCTTCGCAAGCGCCGCGAACTCGAAGCGCTGGTAACGTCCACGTCGACGCAGATCGCAAGCGTCGCGGCGTCCGAACTCGACGCGCAGATCGTTCGCGCGTTGGATCTGGCGTGCGCCTCGTTCGGCGGTCAACGCGCCTTCGTCTGCCGTCAGGCGGAGCGCAGCGCCGCGGTTCAGCTGACACACAGATTCGATCGCGCAGATGTACGGGAAGCTCACCAAGCGATTGCACTCACCCGGCATTTCTCACGGATGCGCAAGGAGGGTGTCATTCACATAACCGATGCAACGGAAGTCCGAGCGCGCAGCTTGCGCCAGGAACTGGTCTCTTCAGGCGCAATGGCTCGGTTGATGGTGCCGCTGCGCTCCGATTCGGCCGTGGTCGGTGCACTCGCGATCGATGTGCTGAACCACGCGCACCGATGGGAAGACGACGAGATCGAACTGTTCGGCATGCTCGGCGAGACGATCGCCGGCGCCTTCGTGCGACGCGACATTGCCGTCAGTCTCGAGAACGCGAAACTCGCCGCCGAAGCTGCGAACCGCGCAAAGACGGAGTTCCTGGCGAGTACCAGTCATGAACTGCGCACGCCGCTGAACGGCATCCTCGGCTACGCGCAGTTGCTCGACCGCGATCAGACCCTGTCTGACGACCAGCGCGAGGCCGTGCAGACGATTCAGTGGTGCGGCGAGCATCTGTTGAAGATCATCAACGAACTGCTCGACCTCGCGAAGATCGAGTCGAGCAAGTTCGAACTGGCGCCGGCGCCGGTCGATTTGCCCCGATTGCTGCAGGACGCCGCGGATCTCGGTCGTTTGCGCGCGAGCCAGGAGGGCCTCACGTTTTCGTTCGAGATCGCTTCGGCATTGCCGAAGCAGGTGCTCGCCGACGCCGCCAAGCTGCGGCAGATCCTGCTGAATCTGCTCAGCAACGCGGCAAAGTTCACACGCACCGGCGGTGTCACTCTGCGCGTGCGCGCGACGTCGAGCGGAAACAGCGAACAGCTCGTCTTCGAAGTGGAAGACACTGGCATCGGCATTCCGAAGAAAGAGCTCGGGAGAATTTTCGAGCCATTCCACCAGGTAAAGGCCCACGCGACCGAAGGTACGGGCCTTGGACTGACGATTACGAAGCGTCTCATCGATGCGATGGGCGGCACCATCGACGTCAGCAGCCGACCGGGACGCGGCAGTTGCTTCGCGGTACACCTTGAACTGCCGCGTATGGAGGGTCCGGCTGCCTTCGAAGAGCCGGCGTCGCAATCTGTCATCGGCTACCTCGGCGGCGTGCGCTCGATCCTCATTGCCGACGACAAATCGGAAAACCGCAACGTGCTGGCGCGTCTGCTCGAACCGCTCGGCTTCGTCGTGCATCAGGCGGCCGACGGGCACGAGGCGCTCGCCGCCGCGCGCGAACACCGACCCGACCTTGTGCTGATGGACCTGGTGATGCCGAACCTCGATGGCTTCGAGGCGATTCGCCGCCTGAAGCTCGACCCTGAACTCGCCCACGTCCGCACCATTGCAGTATCCGCCAGCGCGTTCGACGACACGCGCCGCGAGAGCCTGCAGCAGGGTGCGGTCGACTTCATCGCGAAGCCCGTTCGTCTAACAGAACTGCTGGAGCGCATTCGGCACCATCTCGACGTCGAGTGGGTGTACGCGGATCGCGAGCGGACACGCGATGCGGCCGCACGGAACGCGCCAAACGCGGCCGAGTTACCCATTCCGGCGCCCGCAGAACTGGAACGCATGCTCGAGCTGACCACGCTCGGCGACATCGAAGGTCTGAATGTCGCGCTCGACGCTTTGGCGCCGCGCACAGACCTCGAACCGTTCGTCGCGCATCTGCGCGGATTTACGCGGCAGTTCCAGATGAACCGCATCCGCACGCTGCTCGAATCGATGCGCGAGCGCCAATCGTGATCGAACGTTGCACGATCCTGATCGCCGACGACAACCCGTCGAACCTCGACGTATTGTTGAAGTGCCTGAGCAGGGACAACCACCGCGTACTCGTCGCCGAAGACGGTGCCAGCGCGATTGCGCGTGCGCGTCAGGCGCAACCCGATCTGATTCTGCTCGACGTGATGATGCCCGGGCTCGATGGTTTCGAAACGTGCAAACGGTTGCGCGCGGACCCGTCGACCGCGCACATTCCGGTCATCTTCATGACCGCGCTCGGCGAACTGGAAGACAAAATGCGCGCGTTCGAACTCGGCGCGCAGGACTACATCACGAAGCCGTTCCAGGTGCCCGAGGTGCTCGCGCGCGTCAGCACGCAGCTGCAGATTCACCGTTTGCAGCAGAGCCTGCAGACCGCCAACGCGGAACTGGAGGAACGCGTCATCCAACGCACCAACGAGCTGAGTGCGGCGCTTGCGGAGGTTCAGCGCCTGTCGCAACGCTTGCAGGCGGAGAATGCGTATCTGCAGGACGAGATCCGCCAGCAACACGACCACCGCGCCATCGTCGGCTCGTCAGCGCGCCTGAAAGCCGTGTTGAAAAAGGTCGACATCGTCGCGGATAGCGACGCGACCGTGTTGATCTACGGCGAGACCGGCACGGGCAAGGAACTGATCGCTCGCGCGATTCACGACGCGAGCCGCCGCAGCGGCGCGACAATGGTGAAGCTGAACTGCGCGGCAATCTCGGCAGGCCTGGTCGAGAGTGAATTGTTCGGCCACGTCAAAGGCGCGTTCACGGGTGCCGTGGATAAACGCATCGGCCGCTTCGAACTCGCCGACGGCGGCACGCTGTTCCTCGACGAAATCAGCGAACTTCCGCTCGACACACAAGCGAAGCTGCTGCGTGTGCTGCAGGAACAGGAATTCGAGCCGGTCGGCAGTTCCAAGTCGCGTCGCGTGGACGTGCGCGTGATCGCCGCAACGAACCGAGACCTCGAGAGCGAGGTGCAAGCGGGCCGTTTCCGCGCCGACCTCTACTACCGTCTGAACGTCTTTCCGCTGGAACTGCCGCCGTTGCGCGAGCGGCGCGACGACATTCCCGAGCTCGCCGCATTCTTCGTTGCCGGCATGTCGCGCAAACACGGCCGGCGCATCACCCGCATCGCGCCGCAGGCGCTTCAGGCGCTCGTCGATCATGCGTGGCCCGGGAATATTCGAGACCTGCAGAACACGATCGAGCGCGCCGTGATTCTGTGCGACGGAGATCTGCTGACGCTGGATCAGCCGCTCGCCCCGCCCAAAACGTCGAACGTTTCAATGAACCGCTCGCCGAACGGCCTGCCGAACGGCGCATCGGACGAACCAGCACGCGCCGACTCGATGCGCCTCGACGAAGCCGAACGTCGCCACATCGTGGCGGTGTTGAAGCAGACGCGCGGCGTGATCGAAGGCCCGCGCGGCGCCGCAGCGCTGCTGAATCTGAAGCCAAGCACCGCCCGCTTCCGGATCAAGAAACTCGGCATCTCGAAGTCCGACTACATGAGCTGACGCGGGCGCGGATCGCGCATCGCTCCTTCGGCCGAAAGTCCTCCCTCAAGTCACCACACTTCGCGCCGTCGCCACAGCCGGTTGCGGATGTTGTGGTGAACGCGCGCGTCACCCGCTTGACGCAGCTCTGCCGTAAAGCGACTTCGGCCAACGAAAACACTGGTCAAATCAAAGAGTTCCGATACTCACAACGCGCGACGATCGCAGGGTGGCACACGCGTTGCTCCTACAGGGTTGCAGTCAATGCAACCACTTAGGAGAACGTCAATGTCGAAACACCAGAACCTGATCAACGCGGCGCTCGTCAGCGTCGTCGCTCTCGGTGCCGGTCTCAGCGCCGTCAACGCATTCGCCGACCACGAAGGTATGGAGCAATGCGCCGGTGTCATCAAGGCCGGCAAGAACGATTGT
>CAZLDA010000274.1:0-1338 GCA_964557875.1 uncultured Pseudomonadales bacterium
AGTTCGACGCCGCGTGATCGTTGCTGAATCGCCATGGTTGCCTCGTTACTAGCCGGTGCAATCGCGTGACTGAAAGAGCAGGCGCGAAATCGGTGTGACGCCGCGCTTCGCGTTTCTCTCGTCATGCGAGTGTAGAAGGTGCAAGTGCTGCGCCAGCGCCTCCGCCGGCGCGTCAGTCACAGGTCGGGCTTCATTTCGAGCTCGTTCTGCACGAGCCGAACGCCGGGTATCGTGCGAGCAACTTCCGTTGCCGTGCTCTTCTCATTCGCCGAATCGACAAAACCGGAAAGCTGCACCACACCGTCCGCCGTGGCGACGTTGATCTGTCGCGCCTTCGTAATCGGGTTGGCGATCAGTGCGGTTTTGACGCGAGCCGTGAGCACCGAATCGTCGAGCGCTTCACCCACGGTGGGCGCATCGGTACGGATCTTCAGATTGTCATGTACCGACTTGACGCCGCTGACGCCTTTCGCGACGTTGACCGCAGCCACGCGTTCGTTCTGTGAGTCGACGAAGCCGCTCAACTGCACGACGCCGCGGTACGTTTCCACTTCGATCTGATGCGACTCCGCCACGGGATCCGCGATGAGTGCGCTTTTAACTTTGCCCGTCAGCGTGGCATCGTCGGCGTATTCACCCGGCGCCTGTTGATTCTGTGTGGACGCGCATCCGGCGGCCGCGAACAGCGCGGCCACCGACATTGCCTTCCACCTGCGGGAAGAATTGATCTGAACCATCTTGGAGTGTCCTCGCGTTGTCTCAGTACTTGGCGACGTGATTGGCGCGATCTTCATCGGCGCGCGCCTGTGCGGCGACGAGATCGGCACTTGCGCGATCTTTGCAGGCTTTCTGCTGATCACCGGCCAGCGCCTCGCACTTCTTCACAGCGATGTCGTGGTCGGCTTCGGCCTGCTCCAACGCCACTTTGTATTTCGCGTCAGCGGCGGCCAGCATCAGATCAGCCTGTGCCTTCTCCGTATCCGCATTCGCGGCCTGAATCTTGTCTTGCGCGTCTTTGCGAGCGTCGTCGACGTCTTCCATCGCGTCGTGGCGGGTTTCGGCCATGTCTTTCGCTGCGTCGCGCTGTTGCTCGGCGACGTTGCGGTCGACCTGCTGCGGTGTCTTCGGTTCGCCACACCCGGCGACGAGCACCAGTAGGGTTGCCGCAATCGCGGTGGTGATCATGCGTTGATTGCTGTTGTTCATGCGTCTTCTCCAACCTTCGTTAGTAGGCATCGCATGTTTGACCGGCGCGAGGTCTGCGTGCATCGGCGGCGACCGATGTTCGCGTCGGAGGGGTAGAAGACCGCTGTCAGCGGTGTCCTACTCCGATGCCAC
>CAZLDA010000274.1:1438-6019 GCA_964557875.1 uncultured Pseudomonadales bacterium
GTTCGCGTCGGAGGGGTAGAAGACCGCTGTCAGCGGTGTCCTACTCCGATGCCACCGGTCGTACATTCAGTGTCTGGCAGTGGCAGGGACCGATCTGCGCAAACGGAGTCCACTGGAGCAAGGGATTGTCGGACATGCAGTTCCTTCCCACCGCGCGTGCAGTTGTTACCCGATAGGTCGGGGCAACGGCTGTGTATGCCCCTGACGAGGCCACAAAGGGGCCGGCACGACGTTTGCAGCATCGATGTGGATTTCGGAGTTCAGGACGGAACGACCATGCCGTCTCCTATGGGCAATGTACTGTTGACCGTCGTTTGCATCGGTTGTGGGTTCGGCTGCTCGGATCCTCGAGATCCCGCAAAGGTACCTAGAGCCGCCGCGACGGCTGATGTGCTTGCGCAGGCACCTCCGAACACTCAACTCGAGAGCAAGCCGCCCGCGCCAACGCCTTCCGGCGATGCCGCCCCGGGCGTGGTGGCATCGGTAGAAATCAAACCGTGGACGGGAAACGGTTCGAACGACAACAAGGTGAACGGCGTAATCCAGTTCGCGCCCACCAGCAGCGGCATGGAACTGAGCGGCGCGCTCAGGAACCTGCCGGAAGGTGCGCACGGCTTGCACATTCACCAGAACGACGACTGTGCGTCCCCCGGTGAACACTTCGTTCCGACAGGCAACCGCCACGGTGATCCCGGCAGCGCGGAGCATCACCTCGGCGACCTCGGCAATGTGGAGGCCGACGCCTCGAACCAGGCGGTGGTCTCAATCGGCGTGTCGGGTCTGACGTTGAACGGAACAAACTCGATTCTCGGTCGCGCGATGGTCGTGCACGCCCGTCCCGATGATATGACGAGCCAACCCTCTGGAAATTCCGGTGACGTCATCGGTTGCGGCATCATCACCGCCGAGGGAGACGCGGAAGTGCGACCGGAAAATCGCGAAGAAAAGGCATCGAGTTAGCAACAAGGATCTCGCGCCCGCCCGGCGCCTGCCGCGAGCCGGGCTGCTGTGTAGGAAACTTCCTACGCAGCCCTTCAGTCTCTCCGACAACAACATCGGTCCGCGCTGCTGCTGCCCTTTGTCGTGCGCTGTTACATATGTGCCTGCTCTTTTGTACCGCCCGACGGGCATCCAGAAGGAAGAAGCAGGATGAACGAAGCGACGGAGATGATTGGCCGTTCGGCCGCGATGCGGGCCGTTGACGCGCTGATCGAACGGGTCGCACCGACAGAAGCGACGGTGCTGGTTTCAGGCGAAAGCGGAGCGGGGAAGGAACTGGTGGCGCAGGCTATCCATCGGAAAAGCGAGCGCAGCTCAGGTCCGTTCCTTGCCGTGAATTGCGGCGCCATTCCCGCGACGCTGATCGAATCGGAATTGTTCGGCTACGAACGCGGCAGTTTCACCGGGGCTGCACGCAGCCACGAAGGCGTGTTCGAACGCGCTTGCGGCGGCACACTGTTTCTCGATGAGGTGACCGAAATGCCGAGCGAGATGCAAACACGGTTGCTGCGGCTGCTCGAGACGCGCCGGTTCTATCGCGTAGGCGGTTCGGCGGAGATCCGCACCGACGTTCGCATCGTCGCGGCGACGAATCGCTGTCCGATCCGCGCAACCCACGACGGTGTGTTGCGGGAGGATCTGCTCTATCGCCTCGCGGTGTTTCCAATCACCGTGCCTCCGCTGCGCGAACGCGGCGACGATGTAGTGTTGTTGGCGAAGCACTTTCTCGATGAGCTCAACGAGCGCGGCGGTACACGCAAACGCTTCGCCGCATCGGCATTGGCTACGATCGCGACGCATACCTGGCCCGGAAACGTGCGGGAGCTGAAGAACGCGGTGGAGCGCGCCTTCATTCTTTCGGACGACGTGCTCGAGCTGGAAGTGTTGCCAGTGCAACCGACCAGCGATTCGGAGATGGGATTTCGCGACGGCGTGCAAGTGCGTTGCGGCACGACCCTCGCGGAAGCGGAGCGTTCGCTGATCGAGGTCACGCTGTCGCATTGTCAGGGAAACAAAACGCGCGCGGCACAGACCCTGGGTTGCAGCCTGAAGACGCTCTATAACAAACTCGCGCTGTACCACCGCCAGCCGCATCGGGAGCCAATGGAGGCGATCGGCTGAGCCGATTGGAGGTAACAATATGACTCGAATTCTCATCGCAGACGATCACGCCGTAGTTCGTGCGGGACTCAGGCAATTTCTCGAAGAAGACCGATCCATTCGCGAAATCGGCGAAGCATCCACGGGTAACGAAACGTTGGAGTTGCTGCGCGCCAAACCCTGGGATCTGCTGATCCTCGACATCTACATGCCCGACCGCAGCGGCCTCGACATTCTCAAGCAGGTACAGGCCAGCCATCCGAAGGTGAAGATCCTGATCATCAGCGGCCTTCCCGAACGCCAGTATGCGTTGAACGCATTGAAAGCCGGCGCAAGTGGATACCTCGCGAAGGACAGCGCCGCTGACGAGCTGCTCAAGGCGGTGCGCGCGGTCCTGCGAGGTCGTCGGTACGTGAGCGCCACGCTGGCCGAGCTTCTCGTATCCGACTTGAATCACGATAGCGAAGAGCCGCTACACGCGCGTCTCTCCGAACGCGAGTTTCAGATCTTCTGCAAGCTCGCCTCGGGTCGCACCGTCTCGGAAATTGCCGAAGAGTTGTTTCTGTCGGTTAAGACGGTGAGCACGTACCGCAGTCGCGTGCTGGAGAAAATGAGTTTCTCCACCAACGCCGATCTGACGCTGTACGCGTTTCGAAATGGGATGATCCAATAGTGTTCTGTAGGATGAAGCCGACAGACGTAGGGCAACGCGTCACCAAATAATCGAACACACCATGCTCGAAACAACCGCGGATCGAAGTTTGTCCGTGCTGCTCGTAGAAGATTCAAAGGTGCTCGCCGAGCGTCTCAGTGAAATGCTGGCCGGAATTTCCGGTCTGGCATTAACCGCGGTAGTCGATACCGAAGCGGCCGCGCTCGATGTTGTAGAAGAAAGTGCCATCGACGTGATGTTGCTCGATCTGCATTTGCGACAAGGAACGGGTTTCGGCGTGCTGCGCGGTCTCACGCGCCACGCCAAGCGCCCGGTCGTCGTCGTGCTGACCAATTACGATCTGGCGGAATATCGCCGCACCGCAACCGCCCTGGGTGCGGAGTACTTCCTCGATAAGGTGCGCGACGTCGATCAACTGCCTGACGTCATGGACAAAATCCGCGCCGCTCTCAACTAGTGAATTGAACTAATTGCGCGCGCAAGTTACACGCGCAGCCCCTGGTTCCGTCTGTTCTCCGCGCCGCGCCTGGGGCCAGTCGTTGGCACAGACCTTGCGACTCCCCCTCTGCGATACGTTCATCGCCAGGCAGCAAGGAGAAATGCATGAACTGGGACCAAGTGAAAGGGAACTGGAAGCAATTTCGCGGCAAAGTGAAGGAGCAGTGGGGCCATCTGACCGACGATGAGCTCGAAATCATCGACGGCCGCCGGGACGTGCTCGTTGGCAAGGTTCAGGAGGCGTACGGCATCACCAAAGAGCAGGCAGAAGAGCAGGTCAAGGAGTTCGAAGCGCGTGGCTGGGACGATAGTGAGGTGTATTCACAGAAGTCGCGCCGTAGCCGTTGATCGCAGCCGTTGATCGGGCGCTCAGGCGCTTTCCGTCGCTGCCGCCTTGGGTAGAACACGCTCGAGCGGCAGCGATACTTCGATCAGTGTTCCACCGCCATCCGGCGTACTGATGCGCCATGTGCCGCCGAAACTGGCGACGCGATGGCGCATCCCCGCGAGGCCCTGACCTCTTCGCGCCTTCGGTGTAACCGGCAGGCCGATGCCATTGTCGCGAATGACTAGGTTCAGGCGTTCGCCTTCTATTGCGAGCGACATCGAACATTCCGTTGCCTTCGCGTGTTTGACGATGTTCGTCAGCGACTCCTGCACTACGCGGAACACGGCAATCGCGGCCTCGTCGCCCAGCTTCAGATCCTCGTCGGGATACGTCTCGGTGCACTTGAGTCCGGCGCGTGCACACGTTTCGGAAAACACCCAACGAACGGCGGGTACGATCCCCATGTTGTCGAGCAGTGTCGGACGCAACGCCTCGACGACGCGTCGCTTCATGTCGACACCGTCGTCGAGCAGCTTCCGCAGTCTGGTCCATCGCACCTTCAGTTCGTCGTCAGGGCTCGACAAACGCCGTTCGAGCCAGGCGACATCCATTTTGGCGGCCACCATGATGCCGCCGAGTTCGTCGTGCAACTCGCGCGCGATGGCGGCCTTTTCGCGTTCCGCGAGGCTCTGCAAATGGCTCGACAGCGTCGACAGTTCTTCGGTGCGAAGGTGCACGAGCACCGCGAGTTCCTGATTGTGTTGCTCCTGCTGGAGTGCCGCGAGATCGCGGCGGCGAAGATCCCGATGCAAGAGGAACGCAGCAAACCCGAGCAGTGCCATGTTCAGCAACGTGCTGCCTGCCACCAGCGCGCGCGATGCAAAAACTCCGCCGCGCCATTGCTCCGTGGCGCTTTTGATGCGTTCGTTTTCGCGTGCCTCCAGATCGGCCGCAATGTCGCGCACCGTATCCATGGTGCGGC
>CAZLDA010000275.1:0-6013 GCA_964557875.1 uncultured Pseudomonadales bacterium
CAGATCGACGTCGCCCGATCCGCGCAAGCAGGCGCGCCAACGGTCGGGCATGGTCGCGATCGCCTCGGATGCGTTTGTTACCGATCCACTCAACGCGTACTTCAAGCCGCCGTGGATCATACCTTGAGAACGAATGGTCTGGCCGTCGCCGAACGCAGTGCGCTCGGTTAACACCGCCGTGTAACCGCGCGCGCGCAACAGATTCAACAACCACAATCCGGCGATGCCGCCGCCGACGATGGCCACGTCCACGCGGATGCGGTTGCGTGCACTCATGCGTACCTCATAGAGTGGGGCGAGTATATCAACGTGGGCGCGCGATCAATGGTTTGGCGGGCGTTGTACGCCACACTGCTGGTTCTGGCCTATCCATTCGTCGTGTTGCTGCTGATCTGGCGCGGCGCGCGCAATCCCGACTATCGCAGCGGTCGACGCGAGCGGCTCGGATGGGCATACGCGGAAGTCCCGCGCGACGTAGTTTGGGTGCACGCGGTCTCTGCGGGCGAAGTGATTGCGGCCGCACCGCTGATCCGTCGGCTGATGAAGCTGTTGCCGGAAACGCGTGTGCTCGTCACTACGATGACGCCCACCGGCGCGAACCAGGTGCGTCGGTTGCTCGGCAACCGCGTATCGCACTGTTATGCCCCCTACGACTTTCCGTGGGCATTGCGGCGTTTCATGAAACGTGTGCGGCCGCAGATGCTGGTGCTGATGGAAACCGAATTGTGGCCGAACATGGTGCGCATGAGCGCGGCGCGCGGAATTCCGGTTGTTCTGATCAATGCACGCTTGTCGGAGCGTTCCGCGCGCGGTTATCGACGCATCCGCGGATTGGTGCGACCGATGCTCTCTCAGCTGACGTGGATCGCCGCGCAGTATCCGGAACACGCACAACGTTTCGTCGAACTGGGCACACCGCCCGGAATCGTCGACGTGGTCGGCAACGTCAAGTTCGACGTGGAGATGCCTGGTGATTTCCGCGAACGCGTTGCGGCACTGAAGGCCCGTTGGCACACCCGCGGACGCCCGGTGTGGATTGCAGCCAGCACTCACGATGGCGAAGACGAGATCGTGCTCGACGCGCACAAGCGCCTGCTGGAGCGGTCGCCTGAGGCGTTGCTGATTCTGGTACCCAGGCATCCGCAGCGTTTCGACGCTGTTGCCCGCCTCGCGTCCGATGGCCTGGAAATGCGCCGTATCACCGACGCCGCCGGTTCACAAGCGCAGGTCATTCTCGGCGACACGATGGGGCAACTGATCTATCTATACGGCGTGGCGCAGGTCGCTTTCATCGGCGGAAGTCTCGTTCCGCACGGCGGCCACAATCCCATCGAGGCAGCGGTGTCGGGGTTGCCGCTACTCATGGGTCCGCACGATTTCAACTTCACGTCCGTTGTAGGGGCGTTCGAAGCGGCTGGGTGTCTGCATCGCGTCGCCGATGCGGCAGGCCTTGCGCAGTCGTTGGGAGAGCTGTTCGACGATCCGGCGCGGCGCGCCGCGGAGATGAACCGCGCGCGCGAGGTGGTGGTGACCAACGCCGGAGCTACCAACCGTATCGCCGAGCGACTCGCGCTCGAAATCGGCGCCTCACTGCGCCGGCGTGGTGGCTCCGGTGCCGTCCGTGACCGTGTTCAGACGTAGCACGGGCTGCGAGGGGTCGGAGTAGGCATTCAGCGTCGCCACGTCGGCGGCACTCAGCGTACCGGCCGTCTGCTTCAGCAGCATCAAGTCGCGAACGTAGTTGTACCGTGAATCGGCGTAATCGAACTGCGCGAGAAAGAGACGTTGTTGCGCCTGCAGCACGTCGACGATGTTACGCGTGCCGACTTCATATCCGGTTTGCGTCGCCTCGAGTGCCGATTCGCTCGACTTGATCGATTTGATGCGCGCCTGCACCCGGATCACGTCGGTGGTCACCGTGCGCAGCAGGTTGCGGATGTCGCGACTCACCGTCCATTCGTTGTTGCGCACCAACTCGCTGGATTGCAGCAGCCGTGCACGCGACTCGCGCACTTTCGATTGCGTGAAGCCGCCCTGATAGATCGGCAGCTGCATCTGCAATCCGAGCACGCGCGTGTCGGTCTGATCGCCGAGGAAACCCTGCCCGCCGGCCAACTGGTTGTAGTGGTTGACGTTCTCGTTGTAGCTCGCAACCGCGTCGATGGTCGGAAGATGGCCGGCTTGACGCGCGCGCACGTCGCGTTCGGCGGCGGTTTGCGCCTCGCGCGATGCCAGCACGACTGGGTTGTTGGCAAGCGCAATGGCAACCCACTCGTTCTCGTCGACGGATACCGGGTTGACGATCGGCAGGTTGGTGGATAGCCGGTCGACCTGCTCGTAAGACTCACCGGTGAGCGTAGACAGAGTCTCGAACTGAATGCCCTGATCGCGTTCGGCCTGGATGCGGCGTACGACGACGTTGTCGTAGGCGGCGGTAGCGTCCAACACATCCGTAATGGCGACGAGACCAACGTCGAAGCGCTGTTGCACCTGCTCCTGTTGGCGCTTCACGGCGGCTTCTTCTGCGCTAGTCGATTCGAGAACCGCCTGGCTGCGTAGAACGTCGAGGTACGCGCCGACGGTGCGCACGATCAGGTTCTGTTCGGACGCGGCATAGTCCTGCTTGGCCTGCGCCTTCAACGCCTGCGCGCTTTTGTATGTGTAATAGGCGGCGACGTCGAGGACTGGTTGCACCAACTGCGCTTGCCAACTGTTGGTGTTGTAGTCCTGCCCGTTGATGCCGCGCAGTTGCCCAAAGTTCGGACTCGCCGGATCGGTGTCGATGAACTGGCCGTTGGGATACTCGGTGCGGTTGTATGCAGTAGACCCGTTCAGACTGATGCTGGGCAGCAATCCCGCGCGTGTTTGCGGCACCACTTCGCCGCGTGCCGCGTATTCCTGTTTTGCGGCGCCGAGCACCGGATCGTTTTCGACCGCCGCCTGATACACATCGGCGACGTTCACAGCGAATGCGTTCGTCGCGAAACTGATCAACGCAGTGGCGAAGACGTACGAGTGTTTCCCCATAATGAGCCCCGTAAAACGACGGCGGAGTTTAGCAGATAGTCATTCGAACGAGACCACAGAGTGACGCCTGGAGTGAGGCGTGGTTTGCTCGACATTGCCCGATGCACGGTTAGAATGACCCGCTCGTGTGTTGAGTCGACAACGCTAAATAGTGGCAACGCAACGTTATCGGATCGATCTTTCGGCGCATATGGCGGAGTGCGACGCAAACTATTTGCGCCTCACCAAGCTTGCACCGGACCTCGACGATCGCGAAGAACGCGTGCTGGTATTGATGCTCGCCGACCGACGTGTGACGGTTCGCATCCGCTTGCTCGAGCGTTGTCCGTACACGTCGCTGATCGAGGTCTCGCAACATCCGTGGATGGAGGGCCTCGCGTTCCATCTGCCGGCGCCGCGTCTCACGGTGCGGATGTATCACGATGCGCGCTCGGCCGAAGTGGTCGAGTTCCAAGACGGCCGAAGATTCCATCCCGTATATCACTATCCGAACGACGAGATGCGCCAGCGCGACGAGAAGGCGCAGATCAACCGGTTCCTCGCCGAATACCTGTCCGCGTGTCTCTATCACGGCTTCGCAGAAGACGAAGCAGTGGTGGCCGGCGGCGGCTGAGGTTGATGGTTAGCGGTTCGTTCTCTCTTCTCCAGATCACCGACTTGCATGTGCTGGCGGCCGCAAATTCGCGGCTGCTTGGCGTCGACACGGCGATGAGTCTCGATGCGGTTCTGCGGGTCGCGCTATCGGAGCGTGCGGCCGACGCGATGATCGTGACCGGCGACATCGCACACGACGCCGCGGAAGCCACCTACGCGCGAGTACGCGACGCGATCGCAGCGCACTATCGGGGTCCGATCGTATGGTTGCCGGGGAACCACGATGTGGGCGCGCCGCTCGATCTGCAGCGACCCGAGGCAACCGAGCTGCAACTCGGGGAGTGGCAGATCATTGCAATCGATACACATGTCGACGGCGCCGAAGGCGGCAACGTCGGTGCAGCGGAACTCGACCGGTTGCGTGAACTGCTGGCGCACACGGCGTCGCCGTTCGTGATCGTCGCCGGGCATCATCCGCCGATGCCGTTGGGCACGCCGTGGCTCGACAGTGGTTCGATCGTGAATGGCGCTGCGCTGCTCGACCTGCTGTCCGGCAGCGGTCGGGTGAAGGCCTATGTGTGCGGGCACGTGCATCAGGAGACTGCAACGGTACACCGCGGTGTACGTGTGCTGACCACGCCGTCGACCTGTTTCCAGTTCGTGCCCGGTACCGAACGCTTCTCCGTGGATGCAACGCCACCCGGATGGCGCTGGCTCGATCTCGCTTCCGACGGTACCCTCAC
The DNA here is from genome assembly GCA_964557875.1 of uncultured Pseudomonadales bacterium. Lineage (GTDB taxonomy): Bacteria > Pseudomonadota > Gammaproteobacteria > Pseudomonadales > Azotimanducaceae > DATJGR01. The sequence continues at coordinate 4,365 of CAZLDA010000275.1, forward strand.
GACGCGCGTGGGTCGCGCGACCGGATTTCCGATGACACTCGACCTTTCGGGATTCAAGAAAAAGCCCGAATCCAAGCAAACCTGATTCAAGACACCTAGACGCAGGACGCGGCAAAGCTACATGGCGGAATCGAAATACTCGGCTGAATCCATTCAGGTGTTGTCGGGCCTGGATCCGGTGCGCAAGCGCCCGGGAATGTACACCGACACGTCGCGCCCCAATCACCTCGTTCAGGAAGTCATCGACAACAGCGTCGATGAGGCCCTCGGCGGTCACGCGCACGAGATTCGCGTGTCGTTGTACGAAGATGGTTCGGTCGATGTAGTCGACGATGGCCGCGGCATGCCGGTGGACATGCATCCGGAATTCAAACTGTCGGGTGTGGAGCTGATCCTTACGCGTCTGCACTCCGGCGGAAAGTTCGACAACAACACGTACGCGTTCTCAGGCGGTTTGCACGGCGTCGGCGTTTCGGTCGTGAACGCGCTTTCGAGCTGGCTCGAGGTAGAGGTGCGCCGCGATGGTTCCGTGCATCACCAGCGCTATGAGCACGGCGAACCGGCGACGAAACTGAAGGTGATTGACAGCGTCGGCAAACGCAATACCGGCACGCGCGTCCACTTCCTGCCCGATCCGAAGTACTTCGACACGGTGCAGATCGCTGTGCCGCGCTTGAAGCATCTGCTGCGGGCAAAGGCGGTGTTGTGCCCCGGTTTGCGTGTGAGCCTGACGGTGCATCGCGGCGACAAAGCCGAAACCGACGAATGGATGTATGAAGACGGGTTGTCCGGATACCTGGTTCAGGAACTTGGCGCCGCAGAGATGGTACCTGCCCAACCGTTCTGCTATGGGGCGCAGGGAAATCACGAAGCGGTCGATTGGGCGCTCGCCTGGATCTCCGACGGCGGCGAGCTCGTAGCGGAAAGCTATGTGAATCTGATTCCCACACCGCTGGGCGGCACGCACGTGAACGGACTGCGTAGCGGCCTCACGGAGGCGATGAAGGAATTCTGCGAGTTCCGCGATCTGATGCCGCGCGGGCTGAAACTGACCGGCGACGACTTGTGGGATCAGTGCAGCTACGTGTTGTCGGCGAAGCTGCAGGAACCGCAGTTCTCGGGCCAGACGAAGGAGCGGCTGTCGTCGCGTCAGTCGGCGGCCTTCATCTCCGGCGTATCGAAAGACGCGTTCAGCCTGTGGTTGAACGAGCATCCGCAAGATGGCGCGAAGATCGCCGAGATCGCAATCCGCAACGCGCAGCGACGGTTGCAGGCCGAGAAGAAAGTAGAACGCAAGAAGATCACCGCCGGTCCTGCGCTGCCGGGCAAGCTTGCCGACTGCGCTACACAGGACAGCAGCCGCACCGAGTTGTTCCTGGTCGAAGGCGATTCGGCCGGCGGTTCGGCGAAACAGGCGCGCAATCGCGAATTTCAGGCGGTGATGCCGCTGCGCGGCAAGATCCTGAACACATGGGAAGTGTCGTCGTCAGAGATTCTTGCGTCACAGGAAGTTCATGACATCAGCGTCGCGCTGGGCGTCGATCCCGCCTCAACGGACCTGTCAGGGCTGCGCTACGGCAAGGTCTGCATACTCGCCGACGCGGATTCGGACGGCTCGCACATCGCGACGCTTCTGTGCGCGCTGTTCC
>CAZLDA010000276.1:0-5997 GCA_964557875.1 uncultured Pseudomonadales bacterium
TGCCTGCGTTGCGCAAAGCCGATCGGCCCGCCGTAGTAGTAACCGCGTCGGTGTCGGGCCTCGGCGGCGATCCGGGACTGTGGGCTTACAACACCGCGAAGGGCGGCGTCGCCAACTTCGTTCGCGCCGCCGCGCTTGAACTCGGCCGCGAGGGCATCCGCATCAACGCCGTGTGTCCCGGGCCTACCCACACCGGCATGACGACAAACATCCGCCAATCACCCGTGTACGACGAACTCCGGCGCCACATCCCACTCGGACGCTGGGGTGAGCCGGAGGAAATCGCCGCGGTGATCGCATTCCTCGGATCGCCGGCCGCTTCGTTCGTGAACGGCGCGATGGTGCCGGTGGATGGAGGGGTGTTTGCCGGGACCGGACAGTTCACGCCGGGCGGGAGTGTGTTGTAGGGCGGAAGGCGAGAGATCAGGCGGGCCGATTCTCGCGATCGGGGCTCAACATCGTACTCAACGCCTCGATCAACGATCCCCTCCACAACGCGGCGTCGTGGCCGCCGCAGAACTCCCGGTAGGTGATGTCGTAGCCTTTCGCTTCGAGCAGCGCCTTCATGCGCCTGTTGGGTTCGAGCATCAGCGACGGATGTTCCATCAGCCCGATCTCGAGCCAGAAGCGCAGCGGCAGGCGCGGCGATTCGGCGAACTTCTCGATGAGCCATTCCGGTGTGTAACCACCTTCACTGCGCGGAACTTCAATGCGATAGCCGGGACCCCACCACAACGATGCAGCCTGGCTGATGATGTTGCCGAACACGTGTGGCAGGCTGTATCCCATCCACACAGAGGCGAGGCCGCCGTAGCTCACACCCGTAACGTAGTGATCTTCGCGCGCGTGTGACACGCGATAGTTCTTTCGCAGCCACGGCAGTATCTCTTCTTCGATGAAGCGCGCGAACGATTCGTTGCACGGCAGTTCGTCGTTGCGCGAGGTCGGTGTCGGGTTGTCGATGAACACAGCCAACGTCGGCACGATGCGGCCGTCGGCCAGCAGGTTGTCGAGCATGCGGTGCACCGGAATCTGCGTCAGTGCGTTACCGCCGTCGAACACCACGAGCACCGGATACGTGCGATCGCTCGTTGCGTAGCCAGGCGGCGTGTACACCCACACGTTGCGGGCGTTGCCCATCAAGCGGCTCTCGAACGTGTGCTTGTCGATGCTGCCGCGCGACACCTGTTCGCGTTTGTGCGCGGCGGATTCGTCGATGGCTTCGTGCAGGGCCAACACCGACGTGGTATCGAACTCGCCGTTACCGGCTCTGCTGATGAACTGTTCGCGTCCGTGCGGATCGTGCTGCGGCTTGTTGGCTGACATGAACGCCTGCAGCTCGGCCAGCTCTTGTCGGGTTGCGCTCGACCATGAAATCAGCGGCATGTCGGGAACGAAGCTGTAGCTCGTGCGGACGTCGTTGCGGTAACGGTAGCTGGCGTGACACACGCGGGTGCCGTCGATCTGTTCCATCACGTTGCGCGTCGTGTCGCCGAAGCCTGGCTGCAACACGACGTGGCGTACGTTCTCCGGAAGCCGCCACACGAAGGTGACGAGGCTGTGTTGCGACGACGCAGGATCTGCTTCGACGAGCGGCGTACGAGCGCGCGCGACGTCGCTCCAGAACTCGGCTTCGTGTGCGGGATTCGCGCGCAGATTCGCGAGCGCGGGATGCAGATAGTCGGGAACGCGTTCGGCGGCTTTCATTCGGCTTCGGGCTTCGGGCTTCGGCTTCGGGCTTTGATCCATGGCTAGAGTAGGCGCATGGAGAACGGAGTGCGATGCCAGACACCTCGCGACGCTGTTCGTTGTGATTTCAGGCGTTCGCGTTGAAAGCGGGGTGGAAGCGAATCGCTCCGTTCGGTAACTGTCCGCGAAGCACCTTCACCATGAAGAATTCGGCCGGTTCGCCGGGCGGCGTGTTCGATGGCGACAACGCGAATCCAAAGCGCGTGTAGTACGCCGGGTTGCCGGTGAGGATGCAGCCATTGGCATGCAACTCATCGATGCTGCGAAGTCCCGCATGAACCAGCGCTGCGCCGATGCCCGCGCGTTGGCGCACGGGAAGCACTGCCAGGGGACCCAACGCGAACCAATCGGACGAGCCGTCCGAAGCAGTGGCGGGCGAGAACGTGATTTGTCCGACCACGGCACCTGCAAGTTCTGCAACCAACGAAACCGACAGAGCGCCTTCTCGGCGAAGCGTGTCCACCAACTCGTCTTCGTCACCATCGGCATACGGCATGCCGGTGAAGGCCGCTTTGATTACGCTCGCGATGACGGCGTGATCTGCGGGTCCTTCGGGCCGGACGATCGCTGCTCCGATCATCAACTATTTCCGCACTTCATGACGAAGCGCCACCATGCCGTTCGCATACGCCTTCACTTCGATGAGGTGCAGCGCCACGTCTTCGTCGAGACCTTCGAAGAAGGAAATCCCGTCGCCGATGAGAATGGGCACGATCGAATAGCGCACTTCGTCGGCGAGCCCGAGGCGCAGGCACTCACCTGAAACCGCGCCGCCTCCCGCGAACCAGATTCCGGCGAATCTCGGTCGCAACTTTTCATTCACCAGACGCGCGAGATCGCCCGAGTAGAACTCCACCGTGTCTCTCGTGCGCGGCAGTGTGCGGCTGGTGAGCACGAATACGGGTTTGTCGCCGTAAGCCCAGCCAAATCCCCTGGTATCGAAGTCCAACGCGGTTTCGTAGGTTCGGGAGCCCATCACGTAGCAGTCGATCGTTCGCAGGAACTCTTCCACGTACTCCGCGGTCATCGTCTCGCCCGGCTCGTAGGTATCCGCGGTTTCGAGCCAGTCGACGCGTCCGTCGCGGCGAGCGATGAAGCCGTCGAGGCTGGCCACCATGTGGATCGTCACGCGAGAGGATGTGTTCGGCATTGCCGTCTCAGGTCGGTTCGCGGTCGTAGTAGTCCACGGTGTTCTCGGTGCGAAAGATCTTTCGAAGACCGGGTTCGCCGCGCTGTCCGGTGACGACGAGCATCTTCTGCGAATCCGGGTATTCGCACGTGTCGATTTCGGCGAGCGTCGATACGGCGAGATACCGAAGTGTCGTGGTGCCTGTATTGATGATCTGGTGCGCCACGTCGGGACCGCCGGTGGGGCACGCGATGACGTCGTGCTTGCGAATCGGATAGCGCTTGTCGCCGAAGCGCAATTCACCTTCGCCTTCGATGACCAGGAACATTTCTTCCTCGCCGTGGTGGCAATGAAACGGACACTGCGCCTTACCGGGCGGCAACACCGTCAGGTTGTAGCCGAGCTTCTTCGCGCCTATGCCGGCGCTGAACAATGCGCGGCTCGACGTGTAGAGACCGTTTGCTTCGACGTCGTCGAACGTCACGTCGTCGAGATTGATGATCGGCTTTGTCATGGCGCGCCCCTTAGTCCGGTTGTATTTTTCCGAGAACCGTGGCTGAAACAGGTTCAGTCGCGAAGCAACTCGTTGATCGACGTTTTCGAACGCGTCCGCTCGTCTACCGTCTTCACGATGACAGCGCAATACAACGACGGCCGGTCCGGTCCTTGCGGCAGTGAACCTGCGACCACGACCGAATAGGGCGGCACGCGGCCCTGGTGAATCTGGCCGGTGGCGCGGTCGACGATCTTGGTCGAAGCACCGACGAAAACTCCCATGCCGAGCACGGCGCCTTCACCGACGATCACACCCTCGGCTACTTCCGAGCGCGCACCGACGAAACAGTTGTCTTCGACGATCACGGGGTTTGCCTGCAGCGGTTCCAGCACGCCGCCGATGCCGGTTCCGCCGGAGATGTGACAGTTACGGCCGACCTGTGCACACGAGCCGACGGTTGCCCACGTATCGATCATGGTGCCTTCGCCCACGTATGCACCCACGTTGACGAAGCTCGGCATCAGCACGGCATTGCGGCCGATGAATGCGGAGCGGCGCACGATCGCATGTGGCACGGCGCGAAATCCCGCGCGGGAGAACTCGTCGGCGGACCAACCTTCGAACTTCGACGGCACCTTGTCGTACCAGGTGGCGCCACCGGGGCCGCCTTCTATGGGTGCCATGGCGTGCAGGCGGAACGACAACAACACCGCTTTCTTGATCCATTGATGCGTGTGCCATTCGCCGCCGATCTTCTCGGCCACGCGCAGCGACCCGTGGTCGAGCGCATCCAGCGTTTCGTCTACCGCAACGCGAGTCATGCCGCGCGTCGACGGCGACACTGTGTCGCGCGACTCCCAGGCCGCGTCGATCGTTTTTTCCAACTCGTCTTCCGTCACGCCGCCCCCGTCATTGTCGCTGTCCCATCATTGTCGTAGTCGTGCAGATTCTGCGATGCTCCGGTCTGGAGTTGAATACGTAGCCCTACAACAACACAGGGGAAGCATGATGACGACACTCAAGTGGCAAATCGGCGATGTGAAGGTCACGCGCATCGTCGAATCGGAAGTGCCGATTCCTTACAACGCCGAGTCGGCGTTTCTGAAGGAGGCAACGCCGGACAAGTTGCGCGACATGCCGTGGCTGTATCCGCACTTCGTCAGCGAAACCGGCGACCTGAAGTTGTCGATTCATGCACTGCTCGTGGAGGCACCGGGATTGAAGCTGGTGGTCGATACGTGTGTGGGCAACGACAAGCCACGCGCATTGTTCGGCAATGTCGGCCTGCAAACGGGATTTCTGAAGAGCCTCGAAGCGACGGGTTGCAAACGCTCCGACGTGAACACCGTGGTGTGCACGCACCTGCATGTCGATCACGTCGGCTGGAACACGATGCTCGAAGGCGGCAAGTGGGTGCCCACGTTCCCGAATGCGCGCTATCTGATCGGCAAACAGGAATACGCGTTCTGGAAGCAGGAAGGCGACAAGGAACAGCAGGAAATCCTGACCGATTCAGTCCAGCCGATCTTCGATCTCGGCCTCGCCGAACTGGTGGAGATGGACCATCGCATTTCGCCGGAGATCACGCTGATGCCGACGCCGGGCCACACGCCCGGTCACGTCAGCGTGATCATCGAGTCGAAAGGCAAACGCGCGATGATCACCGGCGACATGCTGCATCACCCGTGTCAGTTCGGACATCCCGAGTGGTCGCCGAGCTTCGACAGCGATCCGGTGGCGGGCGCAACGATGCGTCGCTCGGTATTCGAAAAAGTGGCGGACCAGCCGACACTCGTCATCGGCACGCACTTCGCGGCGCCCACGGCCGGGCACGTGAAACGCGACGGCCGCGCGTTCCGCTTCGACGTCGGTTGATGTAGATGTCGAACGAACAATCGAGCCGGCATCGCAACGACACGTACGGCGACAACATTGCGGAGCGGGCCGGCGGCGAGCCGGCGATTCCGGCCGCTACCGTCGTGTTGTTGCGCGATAAGGCGTCGCAAATCGAAGTGTTGATGCTGCACAAGGCGTCGCAGATCGCATTCGGCGGCATGTGGGTGTTTCCGGGCGGCCGCATCGACGATGGAGACTACGATGCGAGTCGCGATGCGAACGTCGCGGCGCGCAACGCGGCCGTACGCGAGACGCTGGAAGAGGCGGGGCTCGCGTTGTCGTCCGACGGCTTCGTGTGGTTCGCGCACTGGACGCCGCCGCCGGGCACGCCGAAGCGTTATGCAACGTGGTTCTTCGCGGCGCGCGCCGATAGCCATGACGTGACCATCGACGGCGGCGAGATCCAGAACCATCAATGGCTCAATCCGGGTGCGGCGCTCGAACGACACGCCGCCGGCGAGATCGATCTGGCGCCGCCTACCTGGGTGACGCTGTATCAACTCACGAAGACGGCGAACGTCGATGCTGCACTTGCACTGTTGCGTTCGCGCGAACCGCGCTACTACGAAACGCGCGTGGCCAAACGCGCCGACGGCGTTCGCGTTGCGATGTGGCGCGGTGATGCCGGGTATTCCGAGTGGAGTGCAGATGTTCCGGGTGACCGACATCGCCTGGCGATGACGCCGGGTGGATTCTCATTCGAGAATTCGGTGGAGATCTATTGAAC
>CAZLDA010000277.1:0-5991 GCA_964557875.1 uncultured Pseudomonadales bacterium
TACTCGTCGGTGCCGGGCCGTGCGGGCTCTGTCAGATTTTCGAACGGGGTCTGCTCGGCCAGAAGGCGCACATCGTCGACGCGTTGCCGAAACCCGGCGGCCAGTGCACCGAGCTGTATCCGGACAAACCGATTTACGACATTCCGGCGATACCGGTTTGCGACGCGCAGGAACTGGTGACGCGGCTGATGAAGCAGATCGAGCCGTTCGGCGCCACGTTCCATCTCGATCAGCAGGTCTCGGAAGTGCAGAAGCACGAAGACGGTACGTTCACCGTATCGACCAGCGCCAATATACAAATCCGCTGCAAAGCGGTGGTGGTGGCCGGCGGTGTCGGATCGTTCCAACCGATGCCGTTACGCGTGGATGGTGTCGATGATCTCGTCGATCGCCAGGTGTTCTATCGCGTGAAGGATCCCGGCCGTCATCACGGCAAGGACCTGGTGGTGCTCGGCGGCGGCGACTCGGCGTTCGACTGGGTGCTGGAACTCGCGCCGCATGCGAAGTCGATGACGCTGATCCACCGCAGCGACAAGTTCCGTGCCGCACCCGCATCGGTCGCGAAGATGGAACAACTCGTCGCATCGGGAAAGATGAAATTCGCAGTGGGCAACGTCGTCCGCTTCGAACGCGACGGCGCGACGTTGAAGCAGATCGAAGTGCGCGCCCCGGATGAATCGTTGTCGCTTGTTGCGCTCGATCATCTGCTGGTGTTCTTCGGCCTCTCGCCGAAGCTCGGCCCCATCGCCGAGTGGGGGCTCGACCTCGACAAGAACCAGATCACGACCGACACCGAGAAGTTCGAAAGCAACGTGCCCGGCATCTACGCTGTCGGCGACATCGCTACGTATCCCGGCAAGAAGAAGTTGATCCTGTCCGGCTTCCACGAAGCGGCGCTCGCCGCGTTCGCGATCAAAGCCCGCATCGAGCCGGACAAGAAGGTGCACCTTCAATACACGACGACCAGCCCGATCATGCACCAGCGCTTGGGCGTGAAGGAGTAAACGGCGTCGTCAGGCGGTTGCCGCTGCAACTCTGGCGCGCATGGCGAAACGCGCGAGCGCCGCAGCGGTAACGATCAACAGCGGTGTCGTCGACCACAGCACCGCGTTCCATCCCCAACTGTGTATCAGCGCGCCGGCCAGCAGCGAACCTGCGGCCGATACGCCAAACACACTGAACTCGTTCACCGCCTGCGCCTTGAAGCGTTCGGCATTGCGATAACTGCTCACCAGCAGCGCGGTTCCGCCGACGAACAGGAAGTTCCAGCCGATGCCGACGAGCACGAGCGCCCACCAGTAGTGCATCACTGCGTTACCGGAAAGACCGATGCCGACGGCGGCCAGCATCGCAAGCACCCCACACGCCAGGATCCGTATCACGCCGACGCGCGCGATCAGCACACCGGCAAACAACGACGGCACGTACATCGCGAGCACGTGACTTTGAATGACGCCGGCGGTTTCGCTCATCGATAGTCCGTCGTGAACGTGCATGCTGAGGGGCGTTGCCGTCATGATCAGATTCATCACGCCGTAACCGACCACGCTCGCGAGCATCGCAACGAGATACGACGGTTGCATCACCACCTCGCGCAGCGGCCGTTCCGCCCCTTCTTCGGCGGCAGTAACCGCAACCGTGGGCTCATCGATCAGCAGCAACAGCAGGAGTGCAATCACCTGGAGCGCTCCCATCGCGAGCATCGAACCGGTGTACGCATGCGCACCGATCAGGTGTTCACCGCCAGTTGCGAGTAGCGGGCCGCAGAACGCGCCGCCGATGGCGCCGATCAGCACCATCGAAATCGCCCGTCCCGCCAACGCCGGGGCAACGCTTTCGGCCGCGGCAAATCGGTACTGTTGTACGAAGGCGTTGTTCACGCCGTAGAAACCCACGCCGACGCAGAACAGCGCGAAGCTCTCCACCTGCAATGCATATGCGGAAATGCCGCCACCGGCCGCCGCGATTGCGGCACCGATCGCAAAGCCCCTGCGCCGCCCCGCCGACCGCATCAGCATTGCGGCAAACACCGTGGCGAGCGCGGTACCCACCACCAGGATCGACACGGGCAGTGTCGCGAACGACCCCGACGCGAGCTGCGCGCCAACGAGTCCACCGACCGTCACGATGAGCACGGATCCGCTTACTGCGATCAGCTGGCACAGCAGCAGAATCGCGATGTTTCGATTCCACATGAGACGTTTTCGAGAGGTTTTCGCCGGCCAAGCGCGAAGCCGTGCTTCGTCGCCCTGTGAGAGCGTTGCCGCCCTCACCCCTGCGCAGTATGCTTCGGCCCCTGCTTGATAAGCCATCCGCATTAAAAAAGAGAGAGGACGTTTCCATGACTAACGCGAAGCCACTGCCCGCAGTGGACTTTCTGAAGATTCCCGAGACAGGTGCCCCCTATCTCGAAGGCCTGAAGTGCAAGAACTGCAGCGCCATCTATCTCGGCCCGCGCGCCGTCTGTTCGAAGTGCGGCGCGCGCGACCAACTCGCCGCACACAAACTGGGTACGAAAGGAAAGCTGTACGCCTATTCGATCGTGCACCGGTCGTTCCCCGGCGTCGAAGTACCTTATGTTTCCGCGATCGTCGACCTCGAAGGCGGCGGCTCGCTGAAAGGCAATCTCATCAACGTCGATCCCGATCCGAAGAAACTGAAGTTCGACATGCCGGTCGAAGTCGTCATCAAAGACGCGGGTCGCAAGGATCGGGAAGGCAATTCCTACCTCGCATACTTCTTCCAACCCCGGGCCGCTTAAGGAGGCACGCAAATGAGTGACGTTTATGTCGTCGGCGTAGATATGACGAAGTTCCAGAAAGCCGGCACGGGCCCGAACGTGGACGTGCTCGGATCGATCGCGGCGCTCGGCGCGCTGGACGATTGCGGATTGAAGATTCAGGACATGCAGGCGTTCTACTGCGGCAACCTCGGCCAGGCGAGCGGTATGGTCGGGCAGCGCATCCTGCAGCAGATCGGCCAGACCGGCATTCCCGTCGTGAACGTCGCGAACGCGTGCGCCACGGGCGCCACCGCATTCCGCGAAGCGTGGACGGCGATCAAGGCAGGTCTCTACGACACCGTGCTGGCAGTCGGCGTCGAGAAGATGAGCTCCGGCCTGCTCGGCGGCGGCGGCGCCGGCGGAATCTCGAAGGAAGGCCTGTTCGGCTCCGGAACGATGCCCGCGGTATTCGCGGAAGCCGGCATGGAGCACTCGCGCAAATACGGCACCACGTTCGAACAGTTCGCCAAAGTGTCGGTGAAGAACCACCACCACTCGACGATGAACCCGAAGGCGATGCTCCAGAAAGAATTCTCGCTGCCCGACGTGATGAACGCCGAAATGATCGCGTACCCGAACACCAAGTTCATGTGTTCGATCAACGTGGATGGTTCGGCCGCAGCGGTGCTCTGTTCCGAGAAGAAAGTGCGTGAGCTGGGCCTGATGAAGCGCGCCGTAAAAGTGCGCGCCTCGATCATGACGTCAGATCCGTGGCAGGAACGCGACCTCGTGATGCCCGACGTGAACAGCTGCACGCGTCTCGCGGTGAAGCAGGCCTACGAAATGGCCGGCGTCGGCGCGAACGACATCAACCTGATCGAGCTGCACGACTGCTTTGCTACGGCAGAAATCCTGCACTACGAAAACCTCGGCATCTGCAAAGACGGCGAAGCCGGCATGATGATCGACACCGGCGCGGTTGCACTCGGCGGTCGCATCCCGGTCAACGTCTCTGGCGGCTTGCTGTCGAAAGGACATCCGCTGGGCGCCACCGGCATCGCGAACATTTACGAGGTGTGCACACACCTGCGTGGTGAAGCGGGCAAGCGGCAGGTTCAGGGCGCACGCATCGGCATGACACACGTCATCGGCCTAGGCAGCGCTTGCGGTATCCATATCCTCGAAAGAGCGGCTTAACAGCCGAACAAGCAGAAGCGGTCGCAAGATCGCTTCTGCTTTTTTTTGCCCTTCTGCTTTTTTGTCCATATGCGTATCGGCATCGTCAGCGACACTCACAACAATCTCCGGAACGTCGGACGTATCGTCGAGTTGTTCAATGCCGCGCGCGTCGACCGCGTGATCCACACCGGCGACATCACTCAAGCGAAAACGATCCACGCCTTTGCAGGGCTCGAAGCACCGCTGTGGGGCGTTTTCGGCAACAACGATCAGGAACGCGCAGCGCTGGATGCAGCGATTGTCGAACGCGGGTTTCGTTTTGTGGATCCGCCGTTGGAACTGGTCTGGCACGAACGGCGGATCGTCGTGGTGCACGACCCGCGCGATCTGGACGCCGCGCTACGCGCGGATCACCACATCGCACTGCATGGTCACACGCACCATCATCGGCTCGACCGATCGGACGCGTGTCTGATCTTCAATCCGGGGGAATGCGCGGGGCACATGGAAGGCTACAACGCCGTCGGCGTGCTCGACCTCGCGTCGCTCGACACCGAGTTGCTGCGCTTCTAAACGTTCGCTATTGCTGACGACTCTCGTCCGCTGCGTCGGTTCGGCCTTCGCCCAGCAGCGCTGCTGCTCCTTTCACGCGCCCCAACGCTCTCGTCAGCAACTCGTGTGCTTGCGCCGGCTCCCAGCCGAACGCCGCCAGCGCATTGGCCGGCGAATCACTCGGCTGCGCCGGCAACGTGGGCCGATGACAGAAATGTACGACCTGCAGAAGGCCGCAATAGTCAGGCGTCGGGCATTTACGCTTCCACTGATCCACTTCCAGCGCCAACCGCACCCACTCCGTTTCGAAGCCCCATCGCGCGAGCACCATCGAGCCCACCTCGCCGCGCAGCGAATCGAGCACACGATCGAGCGTGGTGGCGTCTTCCCATACGGCCGGGAAACGCTCCGAGTACGCGATCAGCGACACTGCGCCGATGTCGTGCAGCAAGCCCGCGAACAGCGCGCGTTCCGCATTCAACAGACGAAACTCGCGTGCCAGCACGAACGATCCCACCGCCATCGCCTGCGTGTGCGTCCATACCGCGCGCATCTTCGCCTTCAGCGCGGGGACCTGCGTCGAGAAGATCTCCTTCAACACGAACGACATCACGAGCTGTTGCGTAGTGCTCACGCCCAATCGCGTGATGGCCTCGCCGACGGTGGTCGTCTGCGTGTCGCTGCGATAAAGCGGACCGTTCGCGGCACGCACCACTTTCGTTGCAATCGCCGCATCCCCGTTGACGATCTGAGCGAGCTCGCGCGTTCCACATTCGGCTGCCACGGCCTGCCGCACGCGCGTCGCGATGGACGGCAGACTCGGCAACGGAATGTTGTCACGACGAACCGCCTCCGCGAACTCGACGAACAAGTCCTGCGCCGCATCTATTTCACCATGGAGCAACTCGGTGACCTCGTAGTCACCGGCTTCCATCGTTTCAACCACCGGCGCCGCAGCCGCCGCCACTTCGGCGACCGGCGTTAGCGTGGCGCGAACGAGTTGGTTGCTGACTTTGAGGTAACGCACCGGCGTCAGCGCGCGCACCTGAAACCGCCGCGGCCGCAGCCGCGCCAGCGGAACGCGCGCGGAGTCTGATCCACCGCGGATCTTCTGCACCGACCCATCGCCGCCCTTCAGCTCGACGTCGCCCTGCAGCAGGATGACGTCGTCGGGGTCGGTATTCCCAACCTCGATGAGCACCGCGCCGGCCTTCGCGGACAAAACGCCCGCCGCCTGCGCCAGTACCTTCAGCTGCTTGGTCGAAAATCCGCCATCGACATCCATGAGGGGTACATCGGGTGAGCTTCGACTCTGAGTATAGACACGGGAGGGATTTCGGCCGGGCGGGTGGCGGCTGATCCGTGCTTCGGGGTCGCTCTAGCCGTCCGTGGTCGCTCAGGCGCGGCCATCCATGGCCGCTTATGCCCCTCAGCACCGATCAGCCGCCACCCACACATCGAAGTCACGCCTTCGTTGGAGGGAGATGAACGCGCGCTGCGCGCGCGTTCCGCACCAACGCGCAAAGCGCGTTGGTGCA
>CAZLDA010000278.1:0-5488 GCA_964557875.1 uncultured Pseudomonadales bacterium
GCCGGTTTGCATCCACGCAATACGACACCGGTTCGCGCACCATGTAGAAACGCCGCTGGGGCGACTCGACCGGAAAGCGATGCGACGCCGCCATGGTTACGCGCACCACGTTGTTCGCATCCGGTGCTCCGAAAGTTGCTGTGGGCGAAATCGCCCCGGGATCGGTCAACGAATAAACCGTTGCCGCGCTGTCGGGGAACACGGCGATTCGCGTTCCCACCAGCGTTGAGCTGATCGGCGCCGCCGCATCGAAGGTGGTGCTGCTGATGGATACGGGCAGGTTCAGATACGTAGAGCCGCCTTCCATAGGAATGAATTCGAGACAATTGCCCGACACGCGCGCGCTGTTCGGCAGCGCATTGCGCAGTTCACGCGTCACCCGCTCCGCAGCCAGGCGCAATGTGCTGCCGAGTTCGGTACGCCGCACGGTGTTCGCATAGCCATCGCTCGCATCGGTGATGAACGACACCACACCGATCGAGAGAATACCCATCACCGTGATCACCACGACCAGTTCGATCAGCGTGAATCCGCCCACCCGCGCCGCTCTTTTTGAATGCCCGCGCGCCATCAGAAGTTGCCCCGCAACGCGCTGAAGGACAACGCTCCGCTCTCCGGCGTCGAAACGGTCACGGTTATTAGCTTTGCATCGGTCGGCCCGTCGAGACCCAGCTGCGCCACCTGCGCCGGCGTTGCGTAGGCCACCGACACCGCGACGCGATAGCTGTCGTAGTCCGCCCGCGGGTTGCCGTACACGTCGCGCGGCGGTTGTTCTACCAGACCGTTGTAGTCGTCAACGTCGTCGAACTGTGCGCGCGTTTCACCGTCGTTGAATGCGGCCGCGGTCGAGCACAGGGTTGTAGCAGTGGAGCACGGCGGCACGCCGCCGGATGGCGAACGTTCGTCGTAGCGCCGCCCGAGGATCTCCTCCATGTAAGACTGCGCGAGGGCCACCGCTTTGGGTTGCCACATTGCATCGGACTGATGGCGCAAGCCGAGGCTCAACGAGAACATTACGCCAAGCGCAGCAATGCTGATGATCAGCATGGTCACCACCAGCTCGATCAGCGTGAATCCACGCGGCTGCCCCGCCCCTCTACATTGCGCCTCAGCTGCAGTTGCCACGGTACGCATGTCCTGTGGATCCGATGCAGACACTCGATATGGAATCGCCGCTTGCGGTAACGCCAACGCCGAACCCGGGATTCAAGACGGTCGCCACTACCGTTCCCGCTTTGAGCCCGCCAACGCCGTCGAATACCAGATGGAGCGATACCGTGGGTCCCAACGATGCGGTCAAGGCGCCGTTCGCTACGGTGAGAGTGGTGTTCGCCAGATCGGCCCGTTCTTCGTGCGCCGTAACAACCGAAGAACCGTCGTCGACCAGCACCCGGAAGCGCCAGTCGCCGGCGTTCTGATCCACATCGAAGCTGATGCTCGCATCCTGCCGAGAAAGCGCGGTCTGCTGCGCGAGCCTGCCGAGTGCGATGAGTTGTTGGGAAACCAACGCCGGCGCATACGCATTGCTGCCGACCATACGGCTCATCGCCGTTGACGCAAGAATGCCCATCAACAGCAGGACCGCGACGAGCTCCACAACGGTGAATCCGTTGGCGAGAACGCCGCGCATCGATTCAGGCCTGCGTGCGCGACCCATCGGATCATCACGACGCGATGGGTTGCCGCTTTACAACGTTGCTGTCGTCGCGGTCAGCAATCCGGTGGTCGACGTGTACGTCAACAGCGGCACCACCGAGCCTGCGGTGTTGTCCTGCCCGGTGTAGTAGTAGTTGCAGTTGACTCCGTTCACCACGGCCGTGAAGTCCGTGGTACTGCCGACCACGTTAGCGGGCGCCGCGACGCTTCTGATGGTCGGCGCGCCGGCCTGCAGAACGCCGGTGAAGATCGCCGCACAATCAGCCGAAGTCGTTACGTTGCTGCCCGTGCCACTGCGGTTTGCAGTTCCATACGGGAATCCGTTGGCATTGGTGCGCAGGTTGTTGAACTCGTTGATCTGTGTGTTCGCCGCCGGTTGCTGTTCAGCGACCCATTGCGCGTGATACAGCGAAATGCCTGTCTGCATCCCACCCTGAACCCCTTCGACGACCGCGGCGTGCGCCTCGGAATCGACATTCATGAAACGCGGCAACGCGGTTGCGGCCAAGATACCCAACAGAATGATCACCACGACCAATTCGATGATCGTGAAGCCGGAACTCGCCCGATGCATGGACTTTCTCCTCGAGTGGATCGATGCCATACACCAAGCGTAGACGGTATTTTCGACTCTGCCTGGCGCGCGGACCGCGGCAGCGCGCCAGGATCAGAGACGCTTGGGATACCGCGCTTCGCACCCGAACCTACAGCTTCGCGATCACCTCGTCGCCCAGGCGCTTGATCGCGTCGGTGGGATCGCCGGCAGCCATGGCGAAAGTCACCACGCGAGCCACGCCGATGTCGCGCAGTTTGCGGATGGTGTCGAGCCCCGTCTGCGGTTGCCACATCGCGGTGATCTCGATTTCCGAGTAGTTGCGTCCTAGGCGTTTGCAGACCGCCTTCAGTTCTTCCAACGACTTGGACAGTTCCGCCGGATCGCCGGCCGGTGCGAACCAACCATCGCCCACAGTCGCGATGCGCTCGTAAATCTTGCCTTTCGCGCCGCCGATGATCACCGGCACGTGCGGCCGTTGCACCGGCAACGGAAAGCTCTTGAAGCCGTGCCAGTTGAGAAATTCGCTGTCGTGTTCAACCACGTCGCCCGACCAGACCTTCTTCATGGCTACCACGTAGTCGTCGAAGCGCGCGCCGCGACGTTCGAACGGAACGCCCATCGCGACGAATTCTTCCTGCAGCCAACCGATACCGACACCGAGCATGAACCGCCCGTTAGATACGAGATCGAGACTGGCCACCTGCTTTGCCATCAGCAGCGGATTGGTCTGCGACAGAATATTCACGCCGGTGCCGAGGCGGATCTTCTTCGTGTGCGCCGCCACTACCGCGAGCGCAATCAACGGGTCGATGAAGTTCGTCTCGGGCGCCGCGCCCATCTTGCCGTTGGGGCTGTACGGATACTTCGACTTGTAGTCCACCGGCACGATCACGTGCTCGAACGTCCACACCGACTCGACGCCCGCCGACTCGGCGACCTGGGACATGCCCACCATCTGCTCGGCGTTCGCAACGCCGATGTTCACGGGAATCAGGCCGACTTTCATAACTCGCTCCGATGTGGGGAATGAGCGCGCATCGAAGCAGACGCGGATACAACGCGCAAGCAACGCGATTCCCTAGCGGCGCACGACGCTCGAGAGATCCCACAGCGGTAGGAACACACCCAGCGCCAACACGAGCACCATCGCCCCGATCGCGACGATGAGGATCGGTTCGATGGCGTCGGTGAGCGTCTTCAACGAATAGTCCACTTCCTGTTCGTAGAACCCCGCCGATTGCGCGAGCAGTTCGTCGATCGAACCGGTTTCTTCGCCGACCGCGAGCATCTGCATCACCACCGGGGTGAACATGCCGCTGGCACCTGCCGTCGTCGTGATGCTCTCGCCGCGCTCGATGCCGGCGCGCATGCCGAGTACGAGCCGCGACATGTATTCGTTGCCTATGGCGCCGGCTACAACGGTCAGTCCCTGCGTAACCGGCAGGCCGGCCTTCATTACCATCGCGAACGTCTGGCAGAAACGCGCGAGGTTGATGCGCTCGAAAATCGAACCGACGATCGGCAACTTCAGCTTCCAACGATCCCACGCGTGGCGACCATCGTCCGTATCGATCCAGCGCCGCGTCGCATATGCACCGGCCGCACCCGCCGCCAACAGGTACGGCCAGTACGCGGAGAAGAAGTGCGAAACGCCGAGAATCACCTGCGTCTGCCACGGTAATTCCGCATGGAACTTCGCGAATACGCTTGCGAACGCAGGAATGACGAACACGTTGAGAATGCCGATGGCAACGCCGATCGCAATGAGCACGAACGACGGATAGCGTGTTGCCGATTTGAGTCGCTTGATCGTCTCCCGCTCGAGTTCAAGGTAGTGCGCGATGCGTTTGAACGCTTCGTCGAGCCGACCGGTGTTCTCCCCGACGTGGATTACTGCGGTATACAGATCGGAGAACACGTCGCCGTGCCGCTTCAGACTGGTCGCAAAATCGACGCCGCCTTCGAGATCCGAAGCCACTTCCTCGAGCACCGCCGCGAGCGTCGGGTTGCGCGCCGACTCCGACAAGCCGCGCACCGCTCTCACGATCGAGATGCCGGCTTTCGCAAGCGTCGACATTTGGTGACTGAAGATAATCAGTTCGTCGAGCTTCACGGCCGTCTTGAACCACGGCAGCGAGATCGGCGCGTCGTTCGCCTCCGCCACGGCCGGGGCGATGGTCAACGGAATGGCACCAATTTCGCTGAGTTGCGCTGCCACCACCGATGCGCTCGCCGCTTCGACGTGTCCACGAAGGGCACGACCGTTCGCGTCGCGCGCCTGGTAACTGAAACGCGGCATGTCTCTTAGTGGCTCGCCATGTTCGACGCGCCGTGTTCGCGCGTGTTCATCGCCAGAAGATCGGGCAACAGCGGATCGACATCGCCGATCTTCAGATCGTCCACCTGCCCGGAGAGCGCAAGCACTTCCGACAGCGCGGTATCGCCGTGCACGGCCAGATCAAGCGCATTCAGCACCAACGATCTGAAACCGCGCTGGCGACGCGCTTCGCGGCCGAACGCCTCGCTGTCGCCGCTGCGCAATGTGTTCGCCAGCTCTTCGTCGAGTTCGAGCAATTCGAACACGCCGGTACGGCCATAGAATCCCGTGCGATTGCAGCGGCTGCAGCCGCGCCCCTGGAAAAATGTCAGCGAGTGCGCACGATCCTTCCCGACGAGGGCATTCAGCCACGCGTATTGCTGATCGTCCGGTGTCGCCTCTTCGCGGCATTTCTCGCAGATCCTGCGCACGAGCCGCTGCGCAAGGATGCCGCGCAGCGACGCGGCGGCGAGATAACCCTCGATACCGATGTCGATCAGCCGCGTCGCGCTGCTGATCGCGTCGTTCGTATGCAACGTCGACAAGACGAGGTGGCCGGTCATCGATGCGCGCAGTGCGATCTCGGCGGTTTCGCGATCGCGAATCTCGCCGACCAGCAGGACATCAGGGTCTTGGCGTAACGCCGCACGCAGCACCGTTGCGAACGTCAGTCCGATCTTCGGCATCACCTGCACCTGATTGACACGCTCGAGCTGATATTCCACCGGATCTTCCACGGTGATGATCTTCTTGCCCGGCATGTTCAGTTCGTTCAGCGCGCCGTACAGCGTGGTGGTCTTGCCGCTGCCGGTCGGCCCCGTCACCAGAATCAGGCCGTTGGGTCTCGCAATCAGCGAACGCAACCGCGCCATGATCGTGTCGGGCAAGCCAATGGCTTCGAGCCGCGCGATGCCGCCGCTCTGGTCGAGCAGACGCATCACGACCGATTCGCCGTGTTG
>CAZLDA010000278.1:5499-5962 GCA_964557875.1 uncultured Pseudomonadales bacterium
CGACAAGCGCACGTCGATGTCGCGGCCTTTTACACGTGTCTCGAAGCGGCCGTCTTGCGGCAACCGCTTCTCCGAGATGTCGAGACCGGCGATCAGCTTCAAACGCGAAACCAACGCGGCCGCAATACGTGTTTCCTTGATGGTCGTTTCCTGCAGAACGCCGTCGACGCGTTGCCGAATGCGCAGCACGTGTTCGTCTGGCTCGATGTGCACGTCCGACGCACGCACCTGCACCGCGTCTTCCATGATCGACTGCAGCAGGCGCGCAACGGGACTCGATGCGCCTTCTTCGGACGCGCCGATCGCCGAAAGCGAAAACTGATCGTCTGAGAGTTCGCCTTCGAGTTCGCCGGCGATGTTGACGATGTCGCCGGTACGGCGATATGCGAGGTCGAGCATCGACAGAAGTTCGCTCTCGCGCACCACCGCGAGTGCTACGGGTTGCTTCAGTTGTCTTGCGAGT
>CAZLDA010000279.1:0-5958 GCA_964557875.1 uncultured Pseudomonadales bacterium
GCATCTCGGGCACGCTCTGCTTGAAGAGGCCGAAACCGCCTTCGACGTGTGCCTTCGAGAAGGTCGCGAACTACCCCCGATCCAGCAGTTGCACAGCAACTTGTTCGAGTCACGCATCCGTTCCACCCGCTGAGCGGTCGCGAGTACGAGTTCTTCAGGATCCGCGTCACGTGGGGCGAGGAGCGGGTCTACTACAAGGACGAGCGCGGCCAGGTCCACGGACTTCCGAGCAGCTGGACAGACGCCGCGCCGCCTGACGCATTCGTCGCTGTGGCGGCCGGTCGATGCGTCCTGCGTCTGATCGATTTGCTCCAGATGGCGGACCTGCTGGCGGCGAGGCGTCGGTGATCGCACCGGCGCTGCGGAAGTGTAACCTCCATTACGCCGCATATGACAGCTCCATTATGTCGTCCATCTTCATACTGGTGGTCGTGTGGATCACGCGCACGCCATGCAGAATCGATGATTTCGGCATGAGACGTCCACCATTCGACCGCGAGCTCCTTGACGCGATCGCAACGAGCGGCATAATGTTGCTTACACCACGTCTCTCGCGAGGTCGTCGCCATGCCGAAACGAAAGTCCGTCGATCCAAAGCTCGTCGAGTTGCGCCGCAGCGGAACGCTGTACGCGCATGCGGACGCAGTGCGCGACCCGCGGTTCGGACAGAACCCGTTTTTCGATCCGCGCGATGCGCTTCAGGTCAAATACGAGATGCTCCGTTCGGTCACCAGCGATGGCGTCTCGGTCAGCGCGGCGGCGAGGTTGTTCGGTCTCTCTCGCCCAGCGTTTTACGAGGCGCAGCACGCGTTCCAAAAGGCCGGGCTCGCGGGACTGATTCGCGAGCGCCCCGGTCCCCGCCGGTCACACAAGCTCTCAGAGAACGTCATGAAGTTCGTCGCCGGAGCCCGCGAAGCGACCCCGCCGCCATCCCTCGCGGAGATCGTTCGTTCCATCAAGATGCGGTTCGGCGTCAGCGTGCATCGTCGAAGTCTCGAACGCGCGATCGCGCGTCGCACAAAAAAAGCACGGTAGGGGATCGCATCGAGCCGGCGGTCCTCTCTTCCGTCACATCGGATCAAGTGGTGGCTCGGTACGAACAACTGCGAGAGCGCGCGCTCGCAGGCGATGGTCGTTTGTCACGCGCGCGCATCGAACTCCAAACGCGTGGGACCGCGGCATGGCTCCGAGCGTGCGCATCTCGTGATGACGACGAGCCGAGCGTCGCGACGTCGGCGTCGACCGGCGTTTCGCCGCCCGCCCGGCGCGCCGGGCCCCAAGATGAGCTGACAGCTCTCCTCGCAGCGATGGCCCTTGAATGCATGTCGGAGGTGACGTGATGAGCATTGAAGAGAGTCGGAAGGTTTCGCCGCGGCACCTGAGTCGGAAGGCGTACCTCTACGTGCGCCAGTCGACGCTGCGGCAGGTGCTCGAGAACACCGAGAGCACCGTGCGGCAGTACTCGCTGCGAGAACGCGCCGTCGCGCTGGGGTGGCCGCACGACCAGGTCGTCGTGATCGACACCGATCTCGGGCAGTCGGGCGCCTCCGCGGCGGACCGCGAGGGCTTCCAACGACTCGTCACCGAGGTGAGTCTGGGGCGAGCGGGCATCGTGCTCGGTCTGGAGGTGTCGCGTCTGGCACGGAACTCGACCGACTGGCATCGGCTGCTCGAAATCTGTGCGCTGGCCGACACGCTCATTCTCGATGAGGACGGCGTCTACGACCCGAGCCATTTCAATGACCGTCTACTGCTCGGGCTGAAGGGCACGATGAGCGAAGCCGAACTGCATGTGCTTCGTGCGCGACTCCGCGGCGGCATCTTGAGCAAGGCCCGTCGTGGCGAACTTCCATTTCGCTTGCCGGTCGGTTTCACGTACGACGCCCGCAATCGCGCGGTCCTCGACCCCGACGCACAGGTGCAAAAGAGCGTTCGCCTTCTCTTCGACACGTTCGAGCGAACGGGGTCTGCATGGATGACCGTGAAGGAGTTTCGACGCGAAGGGATCGCGTTTCCGCGCCGGATGAATCGCGGCCCCCGTGACGGCGAACTCGTGTGGCGCCCGCTCGACCACTATCTGGTCCTGCACGTGTTGCACAACCCGCGATACGCGGGCGCGTTCGTCTACGGCCGTCATCGCTCGAGGAAACTCCCCGACGGTCGGATTGCATACGAGACGGTGCCGCGCGAGCAGTGGGTCGCGCTCATCAAGGACGCCCATCCTGGGTACATCAGCTGGGAGCAGTTCGAGCGAAACCAGGAACGACTGCGAGAGCGACGTCAGGCGAGATCCGCCGAACGCTTCAAGACGCCGGCGCGCGAGGGTCTTGCGCTGCTGCAGGGCATCGTCATTTGCGGTCGTTGTGGCAGCCGCATGAGCATCCGATATCGCGAGTACCGCGGCGCGGTCTCGCCGCTGTACACGTGCATGCATGAAAGCGTGAAGAGCGGTCTTCCCGTCTGCCAGAACATCTCGGGGTCCAGTGTGGATGCCGCAATCGCGAACGTTGTTCTCGCCGCGATCACCCCGATGGCCATCGACGCCGCGCTCGCGGTGCAGGAGGAGTTGCAGCGACGAGTCGAGGCCGCCGACACGCTGCGACGACAGCACGTTGAACGACGTCAGTACGAGGCAGAATTGGTGCGCCGCCGATTCTTGAAAGTGGATCCCGACAATCGCCTCGTTGCCGCGACACTCGAAGCGGAGTGGAACGAGCGGCTCCGTGCCGTGCGCGACGCGCAAGAGGAGTACGAACGGCATCAACGTGACGACCGCGTCGTCGTGAATGAAGAGCAGCGCGCAAACGTGCTGAAGCTCGCGACGGACTTTCCGCGCGTCTGGCGAGATCCGAAAACGCCCATGCGCGAACGCAAGCGCCTGGTGCGGCTGATCATCGAGGACGTCACGCTCATCAAGAGCGACTCGCTTCACGTCCACATCCGATTCAAGGGCGGGACCACGCAATCGATCGTGCTGCCGTTGCCTCAGAGCGCCGCAGAAATTCGACGAACACCGGCTCGCGTGCGAGACGAGATCGATCGCTTGCTCGACGCCCACACCGACGCCGAGATCGCGGCCATCCTGAACGAGCGTGGATTGCGGTCCGGCGAGAAGCAGTCGTTTCGAAGGCAGATCGTGCGAAACATCCGCGAAGCCTACGGGCTCAAGCCTCGATACGATCGCCTGCGCGCGCGCGGCATGCTCACGCAGAAAGAGATCGCGCGCAGGCTTCGCGTGAAGGTCTGTACGATCAAGCAGTGGCGCGGCGCCGGGTTGCTTCGCGCGCACGCGTACTCCGACCGCAACGAGTACCTCTACGAGGTCCCGGGGCCCGACGCGCCAGTGAAGTACAAGTGGAAGATCAAGCGTCGTGCCGGCCAGAAAACCGCCGAACCCACCGAAACGAGCAACGCACGAACGAGATGAGGTGCAGTATGAAACGTAGCCCTTGTTCTGCGGACGTTCGACGGTGGCGCGGATTCGCAGAGCCCCGTCGAGTGCGGCATCGACCTCCGGCGTGTGGTTGCTCGGTTTGTTGTCGAGCAGCGCGGCGAGCGGGGTGCCGTTCGTGGTCCACTTGGCATCCGACCATGCGTCCACGACGGCATTGCTGTCCTCTTGATCACTCACCGATGCACCGACGTACGCGCCGCTGTAAGGGTCGACCAGCAATTCGAGGTTGAAGTCGAACTTCTGACCGCACAGTTCGACCGAGAGCTTCGTTCCGTCACCGACCCACTGAGCATTCGGGAAGAACGTTTCGAACGCGCCACGCAGTGCTCGCTCGTCGGGCGATCGACCTCGGCGTTTTTCGGTCGCTCGCACGCCGCGGGCGCGCAAGATGTTGCCGATCAACGTTTGCTTGAACGGTATGCGACAGTGCTCGTTCAAGTGCGTGCAGAAGTCGCCGAACGATCCGTGCCACTTCTTCCACTCGGCGACGATGGCTTCGATCAACTCGCGCTCGGTGCGCGCGCGCGCGGCCCCGCTGGCTGCCGAATGCGGCGAGCATGCGTGCTCTTCTGCAAGCGCGCTCCGATCAGATCGCAGCCAGTCTTCGATGGTCTCGACGGGCACCATGACCGCAGCAGCGAAGTGTGTGAGCTGCAGAGCCTCATTCCTCACGAACAGATCGATGACCTTCTGCCGAAACGCGTCCGTATATACGGCCCGGGCGCCATCGACCGAGCGCACGCATCCCGGCCGCGCCATCACGAAGCGCAACATCTCCGACGTGATCGCGGATGCCGTCGAACCGATCGCGTGAGCGGGCGCATCTGACTTTCGCGGGCGACCCGCTGTTCGTTGAAGCGATGGCAACTGCTCCACGAGCGCATCGCGCAACTCGTACGCGCGTGAGCGCGACGCACCGGTTGCTGTGAGAATCGCATCGACCGTCGGATGGGGCAGAGCGAGTCGCCGAGACGACTCGCTCGCGGCCAGAAGCAGGGCCGCCGTCAAGAGGGGCGACGTGCGTTCGGCGGTCGCAGTTGCGTCGGTCATGATCACTCTCCGCGGTGTGGCAGTTGGTGGCCAGGCGACCTCCCTCTACACGAGACCGCGGAGAGATCGCTACGCGCGCAGTTCGAGCAGCTTCTTTCCCATCAGCCAGACCTCGGGCACGCCGTCGCGGCTCACGACCTTGAAGAGGTCGAGCGATCGAGCGCGTAGATCGACGCCGTCACCGACGTCACGCCCCGCGCCCGCTTCGATGCGCGCGAGCACCTCGTCGACGCGGCCGTAGTAACGGTCTGCGGGCACGAGCAATCCGCCGAGCGCGTGATGCGTTCGGCCGTGGTTGTACCAGTGAAGATGCGTCTCCAGACGGCGGCGCATCTCGCCGAGGTCTGCGAAGCGGTGCACGTCGAACAACTCCTTTGCGAGGTTCGCGTTGAACACCTCGATCTTGCCGTTGCTCTCCTTCTCCTTCGCGATCAGCTGATCGATGCCCATCTCCGTCAGCAGCGCCGTGAAGCGTGAGATCCCCTTCCACGCCCAGAACGCCGAGCCGCGATCGCTCATCACCATCTCGGGCCTGCCGTACCGTGCGACCGCGCGCTCGAACGTCTTGATCACCAGGTCCGCGCGCTCCGCGTCGTCCACGTCATGACCCACGACGAATCGCGAATGGTCGTCGATCAAGATGAGCGTGAAGGTGCTCGCGAGGTGAATGTTTCGATGCACGAAGTCGAGGTGCCACAGATGGTTCGGACGCACGGCCTCGAACCGCTGATCGTGCGGATGACGCGCGACCTTCGGCGGCCGGTAGCCCGCGCTCTCCATCACGAGGCGCACTGTGTGCACCGAGACCTTGATGCCTTTGCGTCGAAGCTGATTGCCAATCTGACTCGGGCCGAGTCCGGGATGCAGCTTCCACTCGCCCAGGATCTCCTGGTCGCGTCGCGTCGCGATGTCCGTCACGCTCGGGCCGCTCGTCGGCGACCGGCCCACGCCTGACGCCGCCGACGTGACCTTGCGTTGCCAGTCGTAGATCGAGAAGCGGCTCACGCCGAACTTCGTCGCCGCCTTCGCGACCGTGTTCGCCGCAGCGTATTCGAGAATCTCGGCACGCTGCGACGGTGTGTACGAACGCGCGACCTTCTTCGCGACGATCGCCCTCTCCGTGGTCGATCGGAGCGCGGCGCTCGTCGTCTTCGATGGTTCCTCCTGCGGCGGCTGCACTGGGACCGGTGTCGCACGAACGTGCGTGTTCGCCTTGCCGCGGGCCTCTTTGATCCACCGAAACACGTTCGCGTCGGGCACCCCGTGTTTCCTCGCTGCAGCCGTTCCGCCCAGCGTCAGCACATCCGCGAGCACCGCCGCCCGCTCTTGCGCCGTGTACCGACGCAGCTTCACGCCACGCCGCGAGGATCGCTCTCCTGCATTACCCATCGTCGCCTCCAGCGGCCCGAGGGCGACTCCGACGTCCGGAGTTTCAGACCCTCAAACCGGTGGAA
>CAZLDA010000280.1:0-5932 GCA_964557875.1 uncultured Pseudomonadales bacterium
TGATGCCGAACACGCCGACGATCACTCCCGCGCTGATCGCGGCAATCTGCAGCGCGAAAGCGCGACCTAGACGCGCGCGTACGCCGGTTCGCTTCATGGACTGCCCGTTGGGTGGCTCATCAGGTAATGACACACCTGCCATTCGTTGCCGCCACCGTAGCCGAACATCTCTTCGCAGGCCATGAAGAAGAATCGCCAGCGTTGCACCCAAAGGTCGACATCGTCGCCGTACGCTTGCACCAGTGCCGCTCTGACCTCGCGCGGGTTGGCGTCCATTTTCGCGAGCCAGGCGGCGGCCGTGCGCTGGTAATGGCTTCCTGACAACACCCAGCGTTGGTCGATACGCAGGTGCCGCTGAAAGTGGGCCAGAGTATCTGCACTCGGCATTAAACCGCCGGTGAAGAAGTGCCGCCCCATCCAGTCGTCATCACCATCGGTTTCGAACGGATACATCAACTCCCGATGACAGAAGATGTGGACGAAGAGCTTGCCGTCGGCGGCGAGCCAGCCTGAGATCCGTTCGAGCAACGCGCTGTAGTTGCGCATGTGTTCGAACATCTCCACCGACACGACGCGGTCGAACGACTGCGGCGGAAAGTCGAGCGCATTGGCGTCAGCGGTGACGACGCGCAGATTCGTCAAGCCGTAACGCTTCGCCTGCTGTTCGATGAAGGCGCGCTGCGTACGCGAGTTCGACACCGCCGTGAGTTGTGCAGCGGGGTATCGGCGCGCCGCCCACAGCGAGAACGATCCCCAGCCACAACCGAGATCGAGGATGCGTTGGCCGTCGCGCAAGTCTGCCCGCGCGGCATAGAGCCACAGCATGTTCTCCTCCGCGACATCGAGATCTTCGGTGTCGTCGTCCCAGAAGCACGCGCTGTACTTGAGGTGGCGGCCGAGCACCCGGACGAAAAAGTCCGTAGGTACTTCGTAGTGCTGTTCGTTCGCAGCGGCGGTATGCAGCGCCACAGGACTGCTCCCGAGCGTGTCGATCAGCGCGGCAAACCGCGCGGCGCGTTCAGCCGGCGTGTCGCGCCGTTCTTCCTGCAGGCGGTCGCGAACCAGCCTTCGAATCTCGCGCCGTACCAGGAAGTCCGGTACGTAGCCGCGTTCGGCAATGGCATAACCAAGTCCCATCAGGCGATCTCCTCGAACTGACGATTGAAGAAAGGGGCGACGATGCCGAACAGACCGCCGAACACGATCGCCCAGCTCAGCGCGATGATGATCAGCGACGGCACCGACGGAACGGCCAGTGCGCCCAAAGCGGCTGCGCCGAGATAGGAGAGGGGACATGCGGCCGCCGCCATCAGGCCGCCGAGCCACGGCCGTCCGATGCACATCGACAGGCTGTAGTTCAGTGAAAGTCCCACCGCAATCCAAAGCAGCACGAGCCAAGGCGGTGCCAGCAGGGCGCCGTGATAGTCGAGCACGCCGCTGTAGATCCACAACGTGTCGAGGCCGAGCCCTACTGCGCCCACGATCGCCGCCAGCGTCAGGTCACGCCGGCCGCCGCGAGGGAGCACGTGTGCGGCCAACAGCGCGCAAGCAAACGCGGCGGCGAGGGTTCCGCCGAACACCGCGGCAAACCAGGTGAGTTGCAGCAGCACGGCGTTGACCACGACACGAACGTTCACGATGGACGCGCGCGCCAGGGTCGGCCGCGGTAGCCCGGCTTCGCCAGCAGCACCTGCACGTCGGACAACGCACGTTCGCGGAAGCCGCCTTCGCAGTAGCACAGGTAGAAGCGCCACATTCTGCGGAAACGTTCGTCGTAGCCGAGCGCCGCGATATCGCTCCACTGCGTTTCGAACCGGTGCCGCCACGCTTCGAGCGTGCTCGCATAGTCGGCGCCGAGATCCTCGAGATTCACGGCGACCAGTTTGCTCACGCGTGCGGCGGATGACAGCAACGCCGAAACGCAGGGAATGAAGCTGCCGGGAAACACGTGCCGCTTGATGAAGTCGACCGAACGTAACGCTTGGCCGTAGCGACGGTCCTCGATCGTGATCGCCTGCAGTAGCGCAAGCCCGTTGTCGTCGAGCAGACGGTCGATGGCGCTGAAGTACTCGTCGAGATGATTCGCACCGACGGCTTCCACCATCTCGACAGACACGAGCTTGGAGAACCGCCCCGTCAGCTCGCGATAGTCGTTGCACAGCACTTCGATGCGATCGTCGAGACCTGCTTCGGCCACACGCGCGCGCGCGTACTCGTACTGTTCCCGCGAAACGGTCGTGGTGGTGACCCGACAACCCGACTCACGCGCGGCGTGAATGGCGAGGCCGCCCCAGCCGCTGCCGATCTCGAGCAGATGGTCAGAGGGACTCAGTTCGAGCTTGGCGACGATCCGGTCGAGTTTGCGCCGGCTCGCGCTTTCGAGGTCGTCGTTCGCCTCGTACATGGCCGACGAATACTGCATCCGGGAGTCGAGCATCCGCTCGAACAGACCGTTGCCGAGGTCGTAGTGCGCGGCGATGTTGCGCCGGCTGCCGCGCGGGTCGTTGTCGCGCAGCACCACGTGCGCGAGCCGCGCGATCAGGCCGGCGAGCCGCGCGGCTCCGCCTTCCAATCCGTCCGTGGCTGCACGATTGCGCGCCAGCAGCCGGACCAGCCCGACGAGATCGTCGCAATCCCAATCGCCGTCCACATAAGACTCCCCTGCGCCCAATGTGCCACCGCGCACGATGCGGCTGTAGAAGCGCGGGTCTTTGATCCGCACGTCGACGAAAGGCTCGCTTCCCAAGCGCATCGATCCGCCCGCATCGTGGATCGTCAAACCTCCACCAACGAGCGCACCGAGTCGCACCGCCAGCAGCCGACGGCAGGCGGCATCGAGCCATCGGGAGTTCGATGAGACGCCTTGAAGAACGTTTGTAGTCATGCGTGGGTTCCGTATTTCGGATGACTGTGGAATACCGCGCCGCGTAGCCACAGCGTTGCGGCCTGACGGTAGATGCGCAGCAGCTGAACGAGCGGTTGTGCGGCGTAGCGAAATCCGGCGCGGCGTAATGCAGCGGCCGTTACGGGAGCGGTTCGCAGGCACAATCCGGAGTGGAATACGGCGTGGCCCTGCTGCCGCAGGCTCATCCTGATGTGGATGCGGTTGTCGTCGAGTTCGATGGTCCAGCGATAACGCTGTGCCATCGGATTGAACGGCGACACGTGAAACGCCTTGTCGAATTCGAACTCGACGCGCGGTGCCGGGTCATCGGCGCGCAACACGTAAGTGTGCCGTTCGCCCCAGGGCGTGTTGTTGATCTCGCCGAGAACGAACTGGATGGCGCAGCCCGATTCATCGAGGCAGAAGACGAACCGAACGGGGTTGAATCCGGCGCCCAACGAAGCGGGTTGAAGCAGCATCAGCATTGCGCCGGTCGCCGGTGGAAAACCGGCGGCGCGAATCGCTGCGTCGGCGCGGGCTCGAACCGATTCGCCCGGCCAGTCCACGAGGCATGCGCGCGGTCGGATCGCCAGCAAATTGAAGCCCTCGACCGACAACAGGCGGCTCTGCGCCGCGAGCGCGTCGAGCCGATCGACGTCGGCCAGCAACATGCAGATGCGATAGCGGAATTCGTGCGGCAGCGGCTGTTCGCGTCGATGGCTGACGAAACCTTCGGCGATCCGGTCAAGCAGCACGATGTCTCCGTAGATCCTGCAGCAGCGCGGCGGCGGCACTTCGACCGCTGACGAAGCCGTCTTCGTGGAAGCCGAAGCCGTGCCATGCGCCCGCGAAATACACACCACCGATGCCTTGCAGCTGCGGCAGTTCGCGCTGCGCGGCGACTGCGGCCCCATCGAAAACGGGGTGCGCGTAGTCGCGCACTTTCAGCACGTGTGACTCTCGAACACTGGCGCCCGGATTCAGGCTGACGAACACGGGGCGCGGCGTGGTGATGCGCTGCAGCCGGTTCATCCAATACGTCACCCTGCAAGGCGCGTGCGGATCGGGATCGACGAACGCATTCCAGCTGCTCCATGCGGCGCGTCGTGTCGGCATCAGCGTGTCGTCCGTATGCACGACCACCCGATTCGGCTGGTAGCGGATCGCGCCGAGCACGCGTTGCTCCGCTGGCGTCGGCTGTCGAAGCAACTGCAGTGCCTGATCGGAATGACATGCGAGCACGACGGCGTCGAAGCTGAGCGGCCCGGTATCGCAGTCGAGTTCCACCGCGCCGGCAACGCGGCGTACACCGCGAACGGGCAATCCCGTTAGCACCGGCGCGCGGTAGCGACGGGCGAATGCGTCGAGGTATCGCTGCGAGCCACCTTCGATCACGCGCCACTCCGGACGATCGCGCAAGGCGAGCATGCCGTGGTTGTTCATGAAAGCGACGACGTGACCGATCGCAACCAGACGGGCCTGGCCGGCGGGCTGCGACCACAACGCGGCGCAGATGGGCAGCAGATGATCCTCGAGAAAGCCGGCCCCATAGCCGTTGCGTTCGACGAACTGTGCAACCGTCAGGTTGGCGTCGGCGTTATCGAGCGCCTGTGCGTCGCGATAGAAGCGGCGAATGTCGGCGAGCATCCGTACGAACCGGGGCCGCAGTGCGTTGCCGGGCTGTGCCAGCAGCGCGCCGACGCGATCCGTGCCGTACTCGAGACCCGATCCGCGATGCGTCACGGAAAAACTCATGTCGGTGGAGCGGCTCGCAACCCTGAGCTGGTCGAGCCATTCGGAGAACACCGGATAGTTGCGCCGATTGAAAACGATGAATCCCGAATCGATCGACACCCGCGCGCCATCCACCGAGAGCTCGTGCGTGTCGGTGTGACCGCCCAATTGCGCTGCGGCTTCGATCAACGTCACGTCGGCGAAACCCGCTAGCGCATCTGCGCACGCCACGCCCGCGATGCCGCCGCCAACGACTGCAACGCGGGTCATCGATCGCGCCCCTCTGCAAGCACGGCCGCCGGCACCGGTCGCAGGTTGCGCACAAGACCCAGTCGTTCCAGGGCGCGCAGCATGCGGTACGACAGATCGATTTCACCCGCGAAAAACCCCTGCCGCGCGGAAGCCGCGAACCGGTGATGGTTGTTGTGCCAGCCCTCGCCGAGTGTCAACCAGGCGAGCCAGCGCAGGTTGCGGCTGTCGTCGCGCGTCGAGTAACGACGTTCACCGAATCGATGCGTCACCGAATTCACCAGCAGCGTTGCGTGCAGCAGCGCGACCGTCGACACGCAATAGCCCCACAGCAACATCTGCATGCCGGAGGTTCCCAGCGACGGCAACCAATGCTGTCGAGCGGCGCCGGTGATGATCGGAACGGCGGAATCGTAGCGATCGAGCCAGACGAGTTCGGGAAACTTCGCCCAGTCCTTCACGCGTTCGAGATCGGTCGCGAAGTGTTTGCGGCTCAAGAACCAACCGAGATGTGAATGAAGAAATCCGCGCCGCGGGGAATGGGGATCACCCTCGGTATCCGCTTCGGCGTGATGGCGGCGATGCACGCCGGCCCACCACAGCGGGCCGCGTTGTGCGGCGCTCGCAGCGAGCAGCGCAAATGCGAACTGAACCGGACGCGATGCGTCGAAGGCGCGGTGGCTGAAGTAGCGGTGGTAGAAAGCCGTGATCGCAAACATGCGAATCCAATAGAGCGCGACGGCTACACAGACATCGATCCACGCAACGCCTACCGTGAACGCCATCAATGCGCCCAGGTGCAGCAGAATGAACGGCACCACGCGCAGCACGTCGATGCGTTCGTCGCCCTCGATGATGCCGTCGTTCACGAACCAGCGCCGCAGAGCCTCCATCACGTATCCATGTCGACCGATGAGGCGCGGACTATCGCCGCGGTGTCGTGATGGGGCCGTGAAGCGCGCGCGGCCGCTTCTTCACAGCGCCTTCACACCGCGACGATTAGCGTTCGGTGATGTTCGTTCGATCGACAACGCTCATAGCGCCTCTCGTAACGCCTCTCGTAAC
>CAZLDA010000281.1:0-5889 GCA_964557875.1 uncultured Pseudomonadales bacterium
CATATGCGATGGGCGTGCCGATGGGCGGCGACCTCGCGGCGCCGGCAGGTAAGGCACCTTCGTTCGTGGTGTGGGCGGTGAAAGCGCCCACGTCCGGCAATCTGGACAGGATCCAGATCGTCAAAGGTTGGGCCAAGAACGGCCAGACGTTCGAGAAGATCTACGACGTCGCGTGGTCGGGCGACCGCAAAGCCGATCGCCTGACCGGCCGCGTGCCGGCGGTCGGCAACACCGTCGATGTCGAAAAGGCGACGTACACGAACTCGATCGGCTCGGTCGAACTGAAGACCGTGTGGACCGACCCCGATTTCGAAGCCGGCGTCGATGCCTTCTACTACGCGCGCGTGCTGGAAATTCCGACGCCGCGCTGGACCACCATTCAGGCGAAAGAGCTCGGTATCCCGCCGCCGGATGTTGTGGCGGCCACCGTTCAGGAACGCGCGTGGAGTTCGCCGATCTGGTTCACGCCGACCGATGCCGCACGCAAGGCCGTGCCCGCCGGAACGACCGTGGCCGACCTCAAGTCGAAGGGCGCAGTCGCTTTGACGGATGCACAGCTGAACGACCTCATCGTCGGCAAGAACCTCTGGCTGCGGAACAACGTCACCGGCGGCATCTTCAAGGCGATGTTCGCAACGAACGGCCAGCGCGTGATTCGCAACGTCACGCAGGGTCGCATGCCGGAACAGTCCGAAATCGGCGCCGCGCTCGAGAACGGACTGCTCGGCATACCGACGACGTATGTGATCCGCAACGGCAAGATCCTCACGTACTTCGGCAACGCGCCGTTCGAGATGACCGTCTATAAGTCGGGCGACAAGACGCTTGCCGCGCGCAGCAACGAGTTCGGCTTCGTGAACTACGAGATCATTCCCGAGCCGGTCTCGTTGAATCCCGACCTTCCGCCGGGGGCGTCGCTGTAACGGAACCCTCTTCGGCGCAGCCATCGCTCATCCGGCGATGGCTGCGCGAGCCGCTGCTGCATTTCGTGCTGATCGGTGCGGCGCTGTTCGTCGCACAGCGCACACTACACCCGCCGGCAGACGCCGCCTCGCCCCTCAACACAATCGTGCTCACGCAGGATGACTTGCGGCAGATGAGCGTGTCGTGGCTCGCGCAAGGACGTCCGCCGCTAACGCCGGACGAGTGGCGCAGCCTCATCGAAGCAAAAGTGCGCGAAGAAGTGCTCTATCGCGAAGCGCTGGCGCTCGGTCTCGAGAAGGACGATACGATCGTCAAGCGACGTATGGTTCAGAAGATGGAATTCCTCGCGGAGGACGTAGCCGCCGCGCGAGAACCCACCGATGCCGAACTGCAGGCGTGGTTCGATGAGGATCCGGCGCGTTTCGCCATGCCGCCGCGCATCACGTTCCGGCATCTGTACTTCGGCATCGATCGGCACGGCGCACAGGCGAAATCCGCGGCCGATGCGGCGCTGACGCGAATCCGCCCCCTGAGCGAAGACGCCGCGGTTGCGCTGAACGTGGCCGACGCGTTCATGTTCGAGGATGTGTATCGCGACCGGACGCCCGATCACATCGCAAAGGACTTCGGACCGCCGTTCGCGCGCGTGCTCTTCGAGCTTCCGGTCGGGGTATGGTCCGGTCCCGTCGAATCGGGCTACGGCTGGCATCTGATTTTCGTCGAATCGCTCGAGCCGCAGCGTATTCCCGCTTATGAGGAAGTTGCCGGCGACGTCCGCACGCAATGGATCGGCGAGCAATCGGAACTGGCGAAGCGAACCGCGTACGAACGGATGCGCAGCAGATACGTGGTCGTGCTGCCGAGCGTACCCGCCGATGCGCCTGGCGCTGCAAGCCGGCCGCAAACATCCGACGACGCGCCGCAACCATGATGCGCACCGCGGCCGTCTGCATGGCGATCGCGCTGATGTGTTCGGCGATCCCGGCATTCGCCCACGAAGCGCGCCCTGCGTATCTCGAAATCACCGAGACCAAAGCCGAGCGGTACAGCGTGCTGTGGCGAACGCCGGTGCTCTCGGGCATGCAACTGCCCGTAAGGCTCGCCTTGCCTGCAGAGGCCCGCGACGTCGTCGACCCGCATACGCAGCAGCTCCCTGATTCACTCGTCGAGAGACGTACCGTCGAAGTCCCCGGCGGATTGGGTGGACACCGCATCGACATCGTCGGTTTGCAGGGCACCATTACCGACGTGCTGGTGCGCACCCAGTGGCGCGATGGCCGCACCTCTACGGAACTGGTCAGGCCGTCGCGGCCGTGGATCGATGTCGCCGCGCCGCGTGGTGCTCTCGCCACCGCTACCGTATTCCTGGTGCAGGGTATCGAGCACATTCTGCTGGGCGTCGACCATCTGCTGTTCGTGTTCGGACTGCTGCTGCTCGTGCGCACGAACTGGATGCTCGTGAAGACGATCACCGCCTTCACCGTGGCCCACAGCATCACGCTTGCGCTCGCGACGCTGGGTTATGCGCACATTCCGGCTGAACCGTTGAATGCGGTGATCGCGCTTTCCATTCTGTTTCTGGGACCCGAGATCATCCGCGCATGGAATGGCGGCACAAGCCTTACGATCCGTCATCCGTGGATCGTCGCCTTCGTGTTCGGTCTATTGCATGGCTTCGGCTTTGCGAGCGGTCTAGCAACGGTCGGGTTACCGTATGGCGACATCCCGCTCGCACTGCTGATGTTCAACGTCGGTGTAGAGATCGGACAACTCGCGTTCGTCGCGCTGATTCTGCTGCTGGTTCGCGCGTTCAAAGTGCTGCAGACGCAATGGCCGCACTGGGTTTCGGTGGCGCCGGCCTATGTCGTAGGTTCGCTCGGCGCGTTGTGGAGCATTCAACGCGTACTCGTCGTCTTCGAGGGATCGTAATGACGCACTTCTACCAACGATCCTGTCTGGTCGCGCTGGCGCTGTTCGGCGCAGCGTTCGCGCATGCCCACGCCCAAACCGGCGCCGCATCGGGATTCACCACCGGTTTCATGCATCCGGTCACAGGACTCGATCACGTGCTGGCCATGCTGGCAGTGGGGTTGTGGGGCGCACAACTGGGCGCACCGGCCATGTGGCTGTTGCCGGTGACGTTTCCGATGGTGATGGCCATCGGCGGACTACTCGGGCTGCTTGGAGTGCCTTTGCCCGGCGTCGAGATCGGCATCGCCGCATCCGCGATCCTGCTTGGGTTGGCGGTGATGACCGAACGCCGGCCGCCGCTGATCATGGCGGCGCTGGTCGTCGGCTTCTTCGCGATCTTCCACGGCCATGCACACGGAACCGAACTGCCGCCGGGCGAGAACGGTCTGCTTTACAGCATCGGTTTCGTGGTGGCCACGGGATGCCTGCACCTGGTTGGAATCGGCATCGGCACGATTCACCGCTGGCGCTGCGGGCAGATGGCGCTGCGCGTGGCCGGCGCTTTCGTCAGCATCGCCGGTGCCTTCTTCATGTGGCGCGCAATCGCATGACCCGCACCACCATGCGGGCAGCCTGCGGCGTGCTTTCGCTCGCCGCAATGCCGGCGCACGCGCATCTGATCGTAACCGGAATGGGGCCGGTGTATGACGGCGTCATCCACTTCGCACTGACTCCTGAAGACATCGCTCCGACACTCGCGCTCGCCCTGTTCGCCGGCTTGCGCGGCGCGGCACACGGTCGCGCCACGATGCTGGCGCTGCCGGTCGCATGGCTCGTGAGCGGCTGTGTCGGCCTTGCAGCGGCGGGGCTCGCCAACGACATCGCACTAGGCGCGGCCGCATGGATTCCGTTGCTTCTACTCGGCGGTCTCGCTGCGGGCGACGTACGCGTATCGAGTGGCGTTACTGCAGCGCTCGCAATTGCGCTCGGTGTGTTCCTCGGCTTCGAAAACGGCGTAACGATGGCGCCGCCCGGGCCGGGCGTTTCGGGGCTGATGGGCGTGGTGACGTGCGCGTTCGTCGTGGTGACCCTGACGTCCGCGCTGGTGGCATCGCGCGACAGCCAACTGATGCGCACCGCCGCACGTGTTGTCGGCAGCTGGATCGCCGCCAGCGGCCTTCTGTTGCTCGGCTGGTCGTTCCGATGAGTCGCTACGCTGTAGAATCCGCCGACGCCTTTGGAGAGTCTCGCGATGAACGCCAAGCTTCCGGGTCGAGTCAGCATCGAAGAGAACGTGGTCTTCGGTACGGGCGGCGGGCGCAACCTCCACTGTGACGTGTTCACACCGCCCGATACGCGCACCGATCGCACGGCGGTGTTGCTGATCCACGGCGGCGGCTGGCAGAACGGCAGCCGCGCGCAACTGCGCGGCTACGGCATTCAACTCGCCCGCTACGGATTTCTCTGCGTGTGTCCCGAGTACCGGCTGTCCGGCGAAGGCACCTGGCCGGCGCAGATTCACGACGTGAAGGCAGCATTGCGCTGGCTGCGCGCGAACGCCGCCGCACTCGGCGTCGATGCCGAGAAGATCGCCGTCTCCGGCAATTCGGCCGGCGCGCATCTCGCGCTGATGCTGGCAGCCACGCCAAACGTGCCCGTGTTCGACGGCAAGGGCGGCCACGCCGGCACGTCGTCGAACTGCGCGGCCGTGATCGCCATTTATCCACCGACGGCGTTGCGCATCGGCGAAATCGGCGACGCGGTAGCCAATCTGTTCGGCGGCAAAGCGAGCCGTGAAGCACAGGACGCGGCGAGTCCGATCACATACGTGCATCGGCACTTCCCGCCGACGCTGCTGATCCACGGCAACGCCGACGATATCGTGCCGGTAGAGGCGAGTTTTTCGATGTACCGCAGCCTGTCGGAAGTCGGCGCGCCGGTGGAACTGCACGTTTACGACGGTGCGCCGCACGCGTTCGACGTGTTGCCGGAGTTCGGCCATCAGCTGACCGACATCATGGCGTTGTTCCTCGACCGTAAGGTGTCAAACCCCCGCGCCGTGGACTTGCCCGGCGCCTAGAGCAAGCATTCCAGCAACGACGGAGCTCGCCATTCCCACCGATTCGCCGTCCCGCGCAAAGAGGGCGCCCGTCGCGTTCACTGAAGGCTCCGTTGCGCGACACGTGATCAAGCTGTCGGCGTTCATGATGATGGGCTTCCTGACCATGACCATCGCGCAGCTCATCGAAGCGGTTTACCTCGGTCTGGTCGGAACCGCCGAACTCGCCGCAATCGCCTTTACGTTTCCGTTGGTGATGTCGCTGAACGCTGCAGTGCGTGGAATCGGCATCGGAGCATCGTCGGTGATCGCGCGCGTCGTCGGCGCGGGTGATCGCGCGCGCGGCGCCGTGCTCACCACGCACTGTCTCAGTCTCGTCGCAGCCTTCGCGGCGATATGCGTCGGCGTCGGAGTTCCCGCCGCGCGCGCCTTCTTCATGCTGTTGGGCGCGGAGGGCCGGGTACTGGAACTGGCCGACGCATATATTGCCGTCTGGCTCGTCGGTTTTACGTTCTTTGCGACGTCGATGGTGGGTACCAACCTGCTGCGCTCCGCCGGCAATGCGGCCATGCCCGGCATCGTGATGACCGTTGGCTCACTGCTGCAGGTGCTGATCGCGCCGTTCCTGATATTCGGTTGGGCCGGACTGCCCGCGTTGGGCATTGAGGGCGCAGCGTGGTCGTTCGTGATCGCGCGGCTGATGAGTTTCGCGCTTTGCATGTACTGGCTCGCCGTGAAGGAACGAATGCTGGTCGCGCGGATGGCCGGCTGGCTGCATTCGGCGCGGCAGATCCTGCACGTGGGTTTGCCGGCCACTGCGTCGAACCTCGTGGCGCCATTGTCCACCGCAGTTGTGACGCGCCTGCTGGCCGATTTCGGCCACGGCGTGATCGCAGGTTTCGCGGTTGCCTCACGCATCGAAGCGGTCATCGCGATGGTGGTCATCGCGGTGGCGACGACAGTCGGACCGTTCGTCGGCGAGTACTGGGGGGCGC
>CAZLDA010000282.1:0-5875 GCA_964557875.1 uncultured Pseudomonadales bacterium
CCGCCGATCGCGAACTCGGCGAGTGCGCGGCGCGCCCGAGCAAGCACGTCGGGGAACTCGTTCGATGCACTGTGCACGATGACCTTTGCCAGCAGCGAGTCGTAGTTCGGGCTGGTGGTGTAACCGGAATAGCCGAACGTATCGACGCGTACGCCAGGACCGTTCGGCGGCGCGAACGCGGTCAATGTTCCGCCCGCGGGTTTTGCGTCACCGGATTCGGTCATCGTTTCCATGTTGACGCGCGCCTGCAGCGCGTAGCCGCGCGGCTTCGGCACTGCGTCCGCCGCAACATGCAGCTCGCGCAACGTTGCGCCGCCGGCGATGCGGATCTGCGTCTTCACGAGATCGACGCCGGTGACTTCTTCCGTGACGGTGTGTTCGACCTGCAGGCGCGGGTTCGCTTCGATGAACACGATGCGCGGCGCGCGCGTGTCGGCGCCCTCGACCAGAAACTCGAGCGTGCCGAGGCTGCGGTAATGCGCGGTGCCCGCAATGCGCAGCGCTGATTCGATGAGCGACGCGCGTGACGCCTCGTTCAGTGAAGGGCTGGGCGCCACCTCGATGAGCTTCTGATGGCGCCGTTGCAGCGTGCACTCGCGTTCCCATAGATGGCTCACCTCGGCGCCGTCGCCGACGATCTGCACTTCGATGTGGCGCGCGTCGGAGAGCAGTTCTTCCGCATACAGCCGCGCATCGCCGAACGACGCTTGCGCTTCGGAGGCACAGCGCTTGAACGTGTCTTCGACCTCCGCCGCCGAAGTGACGACACGCATGCCGCGTCCGCCGCCGCCGGCGACCGCTTTGATGATCATTGCGCCACTGCGGCACGAGGCGAAAAAGGCGCGCGCGGAACCGACGTCGATCGCGGCAGCCGTTCCGGCGGGAGTTGCCACGCCGCATTTCGCCGCGAATTCCCGGGCGCGCAGTTTGTCGCCGAACAGTTCGAGCGTGGCAGCGTCGGGTCCAATGAACGTGATGCCGGCTTCCGCGAGCGCTGCAGCGAAACGGGGGTTTTCGGCAAGGAATCCGTAGCCAGGATGCACCGCATCGCAATCGTTGGCGCGCGCCGCGGCAACCACTGCAGCGATGTCGAGATAAGCCGCAACGCCGCGCCCCGCGAGTGCGTGCGACGAATCGGCACGCGCGACGTGTAGCGAGCGCGCATCGTCGGGCGCATAGATGGCCGTCGTCGAGATGTCGAGTTCGTTGGCGGCGCGGATGATGCGGATGGCGATTTCGCCGCGGTTGGCGACGAGAATGCGGCGTATGGCTCGGCGAAGGCCCATTTGTGAGATCCGTAAACGATTTAGCGTCGGGAATATACAGGAATGGCCGAGTGAGGCGCCGCGGTACCATTACGACGATGAGCCCGATGCTTCGAATCGACGCGCGACTGCTCGGCGCCGTTCTGCTGTTCGTGCTGGCCGGTTGTGCATCGCGCGGACCCCCACCGTCGCACTACGGCGCGCAGGCGGCGGCCGTGGCGCAGGACATGGTGGGCGTGAAGTACCGCTACGGCGGCGAGTCACCCACGGGATTCGATTGCAGCGGGCTCGCGTTTTACGCGTATCAGCGCGCCGGCCTGACGATTCCGCGCAGCTCCACTGCGCAACAACGCGCCGCCCGGCCGATCGAACCGGCGCGCGCCTCAGCCGGCGATCTGCTCTTCTTCGATACGAGCTGGAACCGGCACCACGTCGGCATCTACCTGGGAAAGGGTCGCTTCGTGCACGCGCCGTCGAGGGGTAAGAAGGTGTCGATCGAATCGCTGAACGACG
This sequence comes from uncultured Pseudomonadales bacterium, assembly GCA_964557875.1. GTDB lineage: Bacteria > Pseudomonadota > Gammaproteobacteria > Pseudomonadales > Azotimanducaceae > DATJGR01. The sequence goes on from CAZLDA010000282.1 coordinate 1,779, forward strand.
GTTACTTCGCCAAACGTTTGAAGGGCGTCGGCCGGTTCGACTGAGACTGTTGCAACGAAGTCAGGGCGCTTCGCCGGCCACCATCCACGAATACGCGTCTTCGAGCACGGGCTTATCGGCGCGGCCACCTTCGCCCACCATCACCACGCCGGGGTCGCAGTAACGCAGATACAAGGCGACGCGTGTGGAATCGGTGACGTTCGGCAATGAACGATGCAGCAGCAAACCGCCGAACAACACGGCATCGCCGGTGCGCATCGGCAATGCGATGCCGGATTCCTCGACGGCGACACCGCGCAACGCACCGACGCCATCGTGCGGCAGCAGGCCGCGTCGTTCCGAGTGTGGCAGCACCCAGAGGCAACCGTTGTCGAGCGTGCAGTCGTCGAGTGCGATCCACACCGTGAGATCGAGCGGCGGTTCAAAGCGCCCGTAACCGCTGTCCTGATGCCACGGTACGTCCGTGCGCGCCTTCGCGTCGGGATGTTTGATGATGTACTGCTGGTGCGTGAAGCAGACGTCGGGTCCCAGCAGTTCGGTCGCGAGAGCCACCTGTGGACCACGCGTGACGAAATCGCGCAGCAGCGCCGAGCGGTGCACGAGCTGCGTGTCGACAACGAGTCCACGCTGGCGCGACGCGAAGCGGAACGCTTCATCGCGCAACTTCGCGCACGTGTCGGGATCGATCATCCGTTCGACGAGGAGATAACCTTCCGCCGCATAACGTGCGCGATCGAGCATCTGGTGGGCCACCTAGTTCAAGACGGTGTAGCCGCGATTACGCAGGCAGTTCGCTACCACCTGATGGCGTTCGCCGGCCGTCTGTTCGACGCCCCGTGCGCCACCCGTGACTGCACCGGCGCCGGCGCCGCGTGCCGCGCCTTCAGGGCCGCCGAAGATTGCGCCGATTGCACCGCCGACCACGGCGCCGCCCGCCGCATTGCCGCCGACCTTGCCGGCGGTATCCACCTGCGTTGCGTAGGTCTGGCATTCATTCAGATCCCTTTGATATTCGGTCGGGTTCACACCCTTCATGTCGACGATGACATTGCCCCCCGGGCCGTGAGATTTGCAGCCGGCCAGGGCAAGCGCGAGAAAGGCGACTGACAGGAACGACTTGGACATGGCGTCTCCGGGACGTGGCGCGACGCTACTGTAACGGATGAGTCCCCGCGGGGTTGACTACCCCGGGCTTGAACTCACCCTCGTTATGGAACGAAACCGAGCGACCGAATCCGCCAGGCACGCTGTCGACATAGATGTCGCCCTCGAGCACGTACCTGAACGACTGCGTGCCGGAGAGCGCGACGATCTGCTTCGCGACATCGAACAGCGACGTCGTCGCGACGATGCTCGTAGTCGTTTCGCCGAGCCGGGGAACGGTGAACGCGGCATCGCTCACGCCGCGCGCAAGCCGCGCACCGTTCACGTCGAGACGCACCTGCATGCCGTGCGCTTCGATCGCCTGATCGTTCGGATTCTGGATGCGCAGGTCCACACGGATGCGTTGCTCCAGCGCAGAGCCTTCGGCGGGCTGGAGGCCGATTACGAAGACGTCGACCGGTTTGTACTGAACGCAGCCACCCAGCAGCAATGCAAGAACGATCGAGACGGTGCGCAACATGGGCAAGGCCTTGCGATGGTCGAAGATGCAGGGCTAGTGTACCCGCTCAAACCAGATTCTAAGGGGAGAGCGTCATGCTCAATCTGTCGATACCCGAACACATCGAACCGCTGCGCAATAAGGTCCTCAAGTTCATCGAGGAGCGCGTGTATCCGGTAGAGAAGGAACTGTTCGAGACCGATCGCGAGGGTCGACGCGGCACGATGCAGCAGTTGATGAAGGAGGCGAAGGCGCAGGGTCTCTGGGCTCTTGGCCATCCCGAAGAGATCGGCGGCGGCGGATTGCCGTTCATGGATTACGTGTTCATCAACGAAGTGGTGGGCCGCTCCGCCGCTGCGACGGTTGCGCTTGGCACACACTCTTTGCAGGACTCCATCATGTTGCACCGCTATGCGAGCGACGAGTGGCGCGACAAGTACCTGAAGCCGCTCGTAGCCGGTGAAGTGTTCCCGAGCTTCGGTATGACCGAGCCCGGCGTCGCAAGTTCGGATCCAACGCAACTGCAGACGCGCGCCGAGTTGATCGGCGACGAATGGGTGATCAATGGCCGCAAATGGTTCACCTCGGGCGCGGCACAAGCGGCCTACACCACTGTAATGTGCCGCACCGAAACCGGTGTGCCGGATCACGCCGCGTTCAGCCAGATCGTGGTGCCCACCGACACGAAGGGTTACAACATCGTCCGCGACGTGGCGGTGATGGGCGAATACGAAGGCCACTACGAAGTGGCATACGACAACGTCCGCGTCCCCAGAGCAAATCTGTTGGGGCCGCGCGGGCAGGGCTTCAAGATTGCGCAGGACCGCCTCGGCCCCGGCCGTATCTTTCACTGCATGCGCTGGCTCGGCCAGGCGCAGCGCGCATTCGATCTGATGTGTCAGCGCGCGAACTCGCGCGTCGCGTTCGGCAAAACGCTGGGGGAGCATCAGCAGATTCAGAAGTTCATCTTCGATTCGGCCGCCGAGATTCAGGCAAGCCGTCTTTTGACCCTGCACGCGGCGCAGAAGATCGATCAGGGCGACGAAGCGCGCGTCGAGATCGGTCTCATCAAGGTGTATGGCGCATCGATGCTGCACAACGTCATCGATCGCGCGATTCAGGTACACGGCGCGAAGGGCGTCACCGAAGACACGCCGCTGGAGCGTATGTACCGGCACGCGCGTTTTGCGCGTATCTACGACGGCGCCGACGAAGTGCACGTGCAGCGAACCGCGCAGCGCATTCTGAAGTTCTACGGCGGCAACGGAACGTTCGATTTCGGGTTGCGATGAGCACGCATCAAAAAAGCGGAACTTCGAGATGATCGAAGGCGCGTGTCACTGCGGCGCGGTGAAATGGCAGTTCAGTGCCGTTCCGGAAGGCGCCACTGCATGCAACTGCACGATCTGTCGCCGTTACGGCGCGCTGTGGATCTACGACTACGAGAATGAAGGCGTGCGCGTTTCAGGCCCCACCAGGTTCTACACGCGCGGGAAGATGATCGAATTCCACTTCTGCCCGAACTGCGGCTGCGTAACACACTGGCGATCGCAGATCGACGAGCCGCGGAAGCGTCGCCGGCTGGCAGTCAACGTGCGGTTGTCGGAACCCGACGCGGTGGCGCAGCTGCCGATCGATCATTTCGAGGGACTCAATCGCTTCGAAGACCTGCCGCGCGACGGCAAGTGCGTGGCCGACTACTGGTTCTAACGGCGATCAACCGCGCGCCAGCACTCGTGCGCGCTCGGCGCCTTTGATGTCGCGAAGTGCATACAACGTGATCACGCTCGAAACACCTTGTCGCCGAAGCGACAAGACATAGTCGAGCACACGTTTCCTGTCGGCGCGCATCAGGTCTTTCAAACACCAGCCGACGCCTTTTCGCACCAGGTCTTCCGTGTCGTGTTTGAGCCGTTCGCAATGCTCGAGCGCGATGTCGGTGTACTCGCCGGAACGCGCGACTTTGCGCGTAAACAGCACAACACTGGCGCGCCGCATCCACATGTCCGCATCCGAATTCCATAGGCGCACCCAGGTGAGAAGCTCTTTGGGATGTCGCTCGAGCACGTCCTTCAGCAAGGATCCGGTGAAGCCATCGATCTTGCTCCACCCATGCAGCCGCCTCATCAGTGCGTCGAGCACGTCCAGCCGGTCGGGGGTGAAGTACTCGGGGATCTGTTCCAGCACGTGCAGGGCCACGCGCTTCTGCTCACCGTACCCCGACTCGATCAATGCGGTGCCAAGCGCGAGCTTGTCTTCGACACTCAGCTTCCGGATCTCGGCCTTGTAGGTGGCGATGATTCCTTGCATGGCCGCAACGCGCACGCCGTAGCCGAGATAACGAGGATCGGGTTCTCGTTCGCATCAGCCGCGTACGGCGAGCCGCGACCCGCTTCAACCAGATCCGCCACGATGCGTTTGTGCAACGATGCGCTGGCCAAAAACACTACTCCGATGGAGGAGCAGCAATGCTAACTCGGGGGTGGGATGGCGC
>CAZLDA010000283.1:0-3085 GCA_964557875.1 uncultured Pseudomonadales bacterium
CCAGATGGATCTTCGAGTGCATCGACAGCGTCGCTTCCGGACCCACCAGGTCGAGGAGAGTCAGGCCGGGATAGAGCAGCATGGCCACCTGCAACGGCGCCTCTGCGCGTTCGTTGGTGGGCCACTGAAGGTGGTCGGTCATCGCATTACTCCATTCAGATGGTGCTGCATCGTGGCCGATCGGCACCATCGCAACCAGTGGCTAAAATGACATAGTTCGAATCTTTCCCGCCAACTCAGAAGTTTACCTACAACCATTTGCTGATAATCTATTGGCACGAAATGGCCATTTGAAGCATATTCAGCCATGCACGTCGTATCCGTTCTGGCCCTGCACGGCGTGATCGCGTTCGACTTAACGCTCGCCTGCGAAGGGTTTTCGCGCGTGCGGGTGAACGGACGCGACGCATACCAGGTTCGCGTTTGTGGCGAGGCACCCATCGTCAAAGCCGGGTTGTTCGACCTGCACGTGCCGTGGGGGCTGAGCCATGCTGCGAGATGCGACACGCTGATCGTGCCGGGCATAGAGAATCCGGCGATGCCGATCAGCGACGCGGTGCTCGATGCGGTGCGCGCGGCGGCGCGGCGCGGCGCCAGAGTCGCGTCGATCTGCAGCGGCGCGTTCGTGCTTGCAGCGGCCGGTCTACTCGACGGCAAGCGCGCCACAACACACTGGCTGGCCGTGCGCGAATTGGCCGAACGTCATCCGGCGATCGAAGTCGATCCCAACGTGTTGTTCGTCGACAACGGCAACATCCTGACATCAGCCGGCGCCGCAGCGGGCATCGACCTGTGTCTGCACATGATCCGCCGCGATCACGGCTCGGCAGTTGCGGCCGATGCGGCGCGGCGCGCGGTGGTGCCGCTCGAACGCGACGGCGGCCAGGCACAATTCATCGTGCACGAACCGCCGGATTCCACGAGCAGCCTCGCGCCGTTGCTGGAGTGGATGCGTACCCATCTGAGTGCCGACATCAATCTCGAGAGCATGGCGCGCCGCGCTGCGATGAGTTCGCGCACGCTCAGCCGGCGGTTTCGCGATCAGACCGGCACCACGCCGTTGCAATGGCTGCTGACGGAACGCATCAGGCGCGCGCAGCAATTGTTGGAGTCGAGCGACATGTCCATCGAGCAGATCGCCACGAAGGTCGGCTTCGAGAACGCGACCAACCTGCGCCAGCGCTTCGCGCGTGTGGTCGGCACATCGCCGCGGGCCTATCGCCGCACGTTCGGCGGCGCACGCAGCGCCGAGCAGACACACGACAAGGCGCGTTCGCGGAGAGCCTGAGGTTCAACAGCTGCGCGTTCGGCGGTGATCTTGCCGGCGTCGATCTTGCCGCCGTTGATCTTGCTGAAGGCGCCGCTCATAGTGGCCAGCCCGGTTTTCAATGGGACGACGCCGTGGCTTTCGAACTCCATCCCCGCCTCGCCGCCGATTCGCTGCGCGTCGGCCACTTGCCGCTGTGCAATCTGCTGCTCAACAACGATTCGCGGTTTGCGTGGTGCATTCTCGTGCCGCGCATCGAAGGACTGCGCGACTTTCACGAAGTTCCCGCGCAGCATCGCGACGCGCTGTTCGAAGAAATCGAACGCGTTTCTGTTGCGCTTCGACAGCTCACGAACGCAGACAAGATGAACGTCGCGGCGCTGGGCAACATGGTGCCGCAGCTGCACATTCACGTGATCGCACGTCACACCACCGACGCCGCATGGCCGTCACCGGTGTGGAGCGTACCCGGGGCTATACCGTATCCGGATCCGCAACCGATGCTCGAACGCCTGCGCGCCCGCCTCGAACTGCGGCCGGCGCCCGGCTACGCGCAGCACCCGCGGCATCGCGTCGACATCGCGCCGACTCCTGCGCACGTGCAGGTAGAGCTCGGCGGCGTGACGATTGCGGATACGCGCGACGCGCTGCTGGTCGACGAATCGCGACACGACCTCGTGTACTACGTACCGCGCCGCGACGTGCGCATGGATCTGCTCACCGCAACCGAGCACACCAGTTACTGTCCGTTCAAAGGCACCGCGCGCTACTGGTCGGCCGCCGTCGGCGAGCGACGCGCCGAAAACGCGGTGTGGGCCTACGACGAGCCTTATGACGAAGCGTTGCCGCTGCGCAATCACGCCGCGTTTTATACAGACCGCGTCGATCGAATCACGATCGACGGAAAGCCCGACCGTTAAACCCAACACCAAAGGGAGACCATCGATGCGACAAGCCATAGCTTTGCTCCTCGCGACCCTCACGTTCACCGCCAACGCCACCACACTGGATGAGGCACTTGCCGGCAGCCTGCGGGATCCCGCGAACGTCGCACGCGACCAATACCGGCATCCGAAGCAGGTGCTGGAGTTCTTCGGCGTGAAACCAGACTCGGTCGTGGTGGAAGTGTGGCCAGGCGGCGGCTGGTGGACCGAAATTCTCGGACCATACCTACGCGACAAGGGTGTCTATTACGCGGCGGGCTTCGCCACCACGCTGACCGGCATACCCGAGTATCAGGTGGCAGCGCAGGCCAAACTGGCCGACAAACTCGCAAGCAACGCGGCGTTCGATCATGTCGTGCTGACGCAACTCGGCTATCCAGGACGCCTCGTGATGGCTCCTCCGGGCCGTGTCGACACCGTCATGACGTTCCGCAACGTCCACAACTGGCTTGCCGGGGGCTACGCGAAGGAGATGTTCGCGGCGTTCCATCGCACGCTGAAATCGGGCGGTGTGCTCGGCGTGGTGGAACACCGCGCGAAACCCGGCACGTCGATCGACGTCAGGAAGAAGACCGGTTACATGACCGAGGAATACGTCATCGGCCTGGCGAAAGAAGCCGGCTTCACGCTGGAAGGCAAGTCAGAGGTGAACGCGAACCCGAAGGATGACACCGATCATCCGCAGGGAGTGTGGTCTTTGCCACCGAATCTCGCCGTATGTAAACCGATGCCGGAAGGCGCTGAAAAAACCGCGTGTGTAACCGAGTATCGCGCCATCGGCGAATCGGACCGCATGACGCTGAAGTTCCGCAAACCCTGAGCGCGGCACTACTCCGCCGTTAGCGCTGCCTCGGTGACGATGACGAGCACTTCG
>CAZLDA010000283.1:3185-5862 GCA_964557875.1 uncultured Pseudomonadales bacterium
AGCGCGGCACTACTCCGCCGTTAGCGCTGCCTCGGTGACGATGACGAGCACTTCGCTGTTTGCACCGAGCAGCAGCCGCTGACGATCCTCTCGAGAGGCATCGACCTCGCGCAACCTCCATGACTGGGCGAGAGGACAGTCATGCGCCATACACCAATGGCCGCGCGCACCCGCGTACGGAGTCAGCGTCTTCCAACGGCTTCGTCGATCTGCCGCGTGAGCTGCGCCGACAACGCGCCTTCGGCTTCTGCATCGAGACACTCGCGCAGTTCGACGCGGTTCTTCACGCCGATAATCACGGTATCCACGTCGACGCCGAACGCGTACCGATGCGCGAGTTTCGCCGTCGTGGTGCCCAACGAGCGTGCCAGGGCGCGCAGCGGTGCGGCACGCTCGAAGTCGCGGCGATCGGGGTCGTTCATTGCGAGATCCCGGTCGAGTTGATCCGTCAACGCACCCGCCTGCACTGCACGAATGCCTTCTATGCCCACGCCCGCGGCGCGCGCGGCGGCAATGATGTCGCGTGGGCGTGCCGGCTCGTCGAACCGTCGCATGCCGCCCGCGGAGTCGAGGCAATTCGCCACGCATTGCACCACCGCCGGTTTCGGATCGCTGCGCAGCACGTTGATGATCGTGTCGGGCAACCCCACTCCGGTGATGCCCCAGTTGCCGATCAAGCCTTCACGCATCAGCGCTTCGAACGTCGGAATCACCTGCTCGCGGTAAATCGATAGTGGTGTAGCGAAGCGGTCCTGCACCGCGGCATCGCGCGGGAATCTGTAGCCGTCGGGAATGATGTTCGAATGCAGCAACAACAGATCGACGCGCGACAGGCGCATTGCAGTGAGGCTGCGCTCGAGGTGTTTGCGGATGATCGACGGCGCTTCGGACGCCGCCGCCGGTGTGCCGAGCTGACACTTCGTTGCGAACCGTAAGCCGGCCGGCGGCCGTCCTTCGAAAGCGGCCCCGATCACGGCTTCCGACTCGCCGCGGCCATACAGCGGCGCGAGGTCGAACAGGGTGATGCCGCCGTCGACGGCCGAATGCACGGTGGCCACCGCCTCCGCACGATCGGTTCGTCCCCATACCTGGCCCAAGCCGCCGCCACCGAGCGTCAAACGGCTGACCGGCCAGAGATTCCCCAAACGTCGCGTCTGCATGCGTGCGATGCTACCAGTTGTATATATCGAGAGGGCCGTCCATGCAGCCATCCGCGAGTTTCGAGTATTTGCGCGAACAGATCGTCGGCGTCGACTCGACGTTCACCACACCGTTCGGCGAACGGTTGATGGTGTATTGCGACTACACCGCGTCGGGACGCTGTTTGTTGTTCGTTGAGAACTATCTGCAAAGCCTGCAGCGTACTTACGCGAACACGCACACCGAAGACGACACTACCGGTCGCAACATGACGCAACTGTTGCGCGAAGCGGAAGCCTCGATCAAGGCGTCCGTCAACGCCGGGCCTGACGGACGCATCATCGCGATAGGCACCGGCGCTACCGGTGCCATCAACAAGCTGCAGCAGATTCTCGGTGTGTACTGCCCGCCAGCAACTCGCGCACGCATTTCGGAGGAACTCGACGCCTGCTTCGGGGCAGCGGGACGGCGCGAATTCGAAGCGCATCTACGCAAGCAGCAACCGGTGGTGTTCGTGGGTCCGTTCGAACATCACTCCAACGAAGTGTCGTGGCGCGAAGGGTTTGCAACAGTGGTGGAGGTTCGTCTCGACGCCGAGGGCGCCGTCGACCTCGCGCACCTCGAAGCGTTGCTGCTCGATCCCGAGTACCAATCGCGCATGCGCATCGGATCGTTCTCGGCCGCATCGAACGTCACCGGCATCCGCACACCCGTGCACGCAATCGCGCGCCTGCTGCATGCGCATGATGCGATCGCGTGTTTCGACTACGCCGCGAGCGCGCCGTACGTGCAGATCGACATGAATCCGCCACCCAAAGACGGGGAGCGCGACGGCGACGCATCGCTCGACGCGGTGTTCATATCGCCGCACAAATATCTTGGCGGCCCCGGATCGAGCGGCATCCTCGTATTCAACAAGCGTCTGTACAAGGAGCAGCTGCCACCCACCGTCGCGGCCGGCGGCACGGTCGACTATGTCAGCGAGGTCGGCCAGGATTTCATCGCGGACATCGAAGAGCGCGAGAAAGCCGGTACGCCGGGCACGCTGCAGGTGCTGAAGGCTGCGCTCGCTTTGCGCGTGAAAGACTGGATCACCAGCGAGCGTATCGAGGCGCGCGAATGCGAGCTCCTCGAGCGCGCGATGCAACGCTGGCAACGGTTGCCTTCCATCGAGATTCTGGGCAACCCGGATCCCGGTCGTCGCATCGCGATCGTGTCGTTGAACGTCAAGGACCCCGATGGCCGCTACCTGCATCCCAAGTTCGTCACGGCACTGCTGAACGACCTGTTCGGCATTCAATCTCGCGCAGGTTGCTCGTGCGCAGGCCCGTATGGTCACCGCCTGCTGCACATAGACGGCGAGCGATCCGACCGGTACCGGCAGTGGGTCAAGAAAGGCTTCGGCGGCATCAAACCCGGCTGGTGTCGGGTCGGCTTTCACTATGCGATGGACGACGCGGAAGCCGACTATCTGATCGACGCCGTGGAGTTCGTCGCCGAACACGGTTATCGCTTCGTACCGCTGTATCACTTCGAA
>CAZLDA010000284.1:0-1421 GCA_964557875.1 uncultured Pseudomonadales bacterium
TGATCGCGTCGAAAAGATCTTCCGGTGTCGCGCGTTCGAAGACGAAGCCGGTTCCCGAACGTCCCACAACCGGCTTTACGGTATCGGCGAGCCCGCCGGTACTGCGCACAACCGGTACCGTGCCGTAGACCTGGCTGTACATCTGATTGAGGCCGCAGGGCTCGAACCGCGACGGCATCAGGAAAATGTCGGCGCCGGCTTCGATCAGGTGCGCAAGCGTCTCGTCCACCTTCGGTCTGAACGCGACGCGGCCGGGGTGTTGCGAGCTCGCGGCGTGCAGTGCCTTCTCGAGAGTGGCGTCGCCGGTACCGAGCACCGCGAGTTGTGCCGGCAACGACACCAACGAATCGACCAGCGGCAGGATCAGATCGATACCCTTCTGTTCGGCAAGCCGGCTGACGACGCCGAGCAGCGGCACGTCTGCCGGATCCAGTCCCAACAGTGTTTGTATGGCGCGCTTGTTGGTCAGCTTGCGTTCGAGACTGGCGGCGGTGTAGCGAGCACGCAACATCGGATCGGTGGCCGGATTCCAAACGGTCGTGTCGATGCCGTTCAGGATGCCGTGCAGCGCGCCGGCGCGATGGCGGATCAGTCCGTCGAGCCCGTGGCCGAATTCCGGCGTCTGTATTTCGCGGGCGTACGTCGGGCTCACCGTCGCCAGGCGCTCGGCGAATGCGATTCCCCCCTTTATGAAGGACATTGCGCCGTGAAATTCGATCCCGTCGATCGACCACAGATCGGCGGGAAGCTCCAGACGTTCGAACGTCGCTCGATCGAAGAGGCCTTGATAAGCGAGATTGTGTATGGCGAAGAGGGCGGGCGGAGCGGCGCTGTACGCGCCATGAGTGCCGCGGCGAGCCCGCTCTGCCAATCGTTCAAGTGCACGACGTCGGGCGTGAACGCGACGTCCGGCGAATGCGTCGATAGCCACGCAATGGCGCGGCTGAACAAAGCGAAGCGCTCGGCGTTGTCCGGCCAGTCGTGACCGTGGGCATCGACGTAGGGACCACCGTCGCGGTCGAACAGTTCGGGACACGATATCAGCCACAGCGTCTGACCCTGCGGTGCGGTCGTCTCGAGTATTTCGACGGATCGGTGCTGCAGTTCGGTGCGCGCAATCACCTTTGCATCCGCGGCGGCTGCCGACAATGCACGATATCGCGGCAACACCATTCGCACGCCGCAGCCGAGTTCTTTTAGAGCGACGGTCAGTGCACCTGCAACGTCGGCCAGTCCACCGGTCTTGATCAACGGCGCCATTTCGCTCGCCGCGAAGAGCACGTTCAACGAAGGCTCGCGCATCGACATCCGCAGTGCTTTTGTTGCTTTCGTCACCCGGGTGATTGTCCCATACTTCGTTGCCGCCACGCGGCGCTGCCGAAGATCGCAAGGACCCCCTCGACCAAAACGATGTCGCTCGC
>CAZLDA010000284.1:1431-5846 GCA_964557875.1 uncultured Pseudomonadales bacterium
TGCATTGGCACATGCATCAACCGTCTTACCGCGTGAACGGTCGCTACACGTTGCCGTGGGTTTACCTGCATGCCATGAAGGACTATACGGACATGGCTGCGCACATCGAATCGGTGGACGGTGCGCGCGCCGTGTTCAACTTCGTGCCGGTTCTGCTCGAGCAGATCGAAGACTACCGCACCGCATTGAAGCGCTTTCTCGACGCCGGTGCTCCGATACCCGATCCGCTGCTCGATGCGCTCGCTCGCGCCGATGCCCGTTCCAACTTCGCTGAGCGCGGTGACGTGATCAGGCAATGCCTGAACGTCCACGAACATCACGTGTTGGGTCGATGGCCCCCGTTCGCCAGATTGGCCGCGCTCGTCCGCAGCGCCGGCGCGGAGGCGGCGCGCTACCTGAGCGACGAATTTCTGACGGATCTTCTGGTGTGGTTTCACCTCGCATGGCTCGGTGAGCATGTCAGGCGTAATGATCCGCGCGTGGTCGCGCTCATTGCGCGCGAACGTGGTTACACAGAAGCCGACTGTCGCGTGCTGCTGACGGTGATCTGGGAACTGCTCGACACGGTGATCGAACGATATCGGCGACTCGCGCGGGAGCGGCGCATCGAACTGTCCGTTACACCGCAAATGCACCCGATTCTTCCGCTGCTGCTCGACTTCAATGCGATGCACGAAGTACTTCCGAATGCGCCGCTACCGCAACACCGCGCGTATCCGGGCGGGACGGAGCGAGCGACCTGGCATCTCACGCATGCTCGCCGTGCTTTCGAAGCACACTTCGGCGCGCCTGCGCAGGGTTGTTGGCCATCCGAGGGCGCCGTATCGGCAGCGGCGATTCGGCAGATCGGTGAGGCAGGTTTTCGATGGACGGCCAGCGGCGGGGCGGTGTTGCGGAACAGCTTCGTCGCATCGGAACAGTCTTTCGACTGCATGCATCAGCCCTATCTTGTCGACGGTGTGTCGTGTTTCTTTCGCGACGACGGTTTGTCGGATCTGATCGGCTTCACGTACAAAGACTGGTCTTCCGAAGACGCCGTCGCAAATCTGCTGGGTCACCTCGAAACGATCAGGCGTCACTGCAACCGAAGTGATGCGGTTGCCGTGATAGTGCTCGATGGCGAGAACGCGTGGGAATCGTATCCGGCCAACGGATACGAATTTCTGCAGGCACTGTATAGCAGGCTGGTGGCGCATCCGGACATGCGGCTGACCACTTATTCGGACTACCTCGATGAAAATCCCGATGCCGCAACGCCGTTGCGGCGGATCGTGGCGGGCAGTTGGGTGTACGGCACGTTGTCCACCTGGATCGGCCATGCGGACAAGAACCGGGCGTGGGATCTGCTATGCGAAGCGAAGCAGCGCTTCGACGCGCGGCGCGATGCGCTCGAAGACGTCGCTCACTGCGAGGAACTGCTCGCCGTCTGCGAAGGTTCGGATTGGTTCTGGTGGTTCGGCGACGACAACTCTGCGGAAGCGGTGGGCCGGTTCGAGGCGCTGTTCCGTGCGCATCTCACGGCGTTGTACGTTGCGCTCGGCGAGCCTGTTCCCGACGCGTTGTCGGTGCCGATCAGCCGCGGTACTCAGGGCGCCATTGCGCATACGATGCGCGCGTCTTAGCGATCTCGTTGGCACCTAGATCCACAACATGCGTCCCATTTCGAAACGATGCGACAGTAGCTCGTGAAACGGGTACATGCGCACCTGATACGTCTGCTGTCCCGCAAACGGCGGCGTGAATTGCAGCCTGAACGCGACATCTCCGCCCGATTCGGCAGGAACTTCGGTTGCGCTGAACGATACGGGCGCGAGTTCGTCCTGAGTGACTACGCATTCGACGCGAACATCGCTCGGCTGCAGCCCGGCCAGCTGCGCTCGCAGATCGATGACTACGGTATCGCCGTGCGCGACCTGGGTCTGCGGAGCGTCGACCCGCATCAGACGCACGCCGCCCCATAGCTGCGCAACGCGCTGCTTCCATTCGGCCAGACGCTCGGCGCCGCGATCGTGCGCCAGCGCCCGATTCTGCCGGGCGGCGGGTGAGTAGAGATTTCGCACGTATTCCCGAACCATGCGCTGCGTGTTGAAGCGCGGAATGATCGTGCGCATGGAGGCTTTGGCCATTGCAATCCACTCACGCGATGAGTCTGAGTCGAAATACAACGGAATCACATGGTTCTCGAGCAAGTCGATCAGGTCGCGCCCTTCCTCGCGAAAGCGGTACTCGCTGTCCCACGCGACGTCGTGAGGCTTGATGCCCCAGCCATTCGTACCGTCGAACCCTTCGGCCCACCAGCCGTCGAGCACCGACAGATTGATGCCGCCGTTGATGGCTGCCTTCATGCCGGACGTGCCGCTTGCTTCGAGCGGGAACTCCGGGTTGTTGAGCCATACATCGACGCCCGCGACCAACTTGCGCGCGAGAGCAAGATCGTAGTTTTCGACGAGCAGGATTTTTCCGATGAACTCCGGCTTCATCGACAGTTCGTACACCTGTTCGATCAGCCGTTTGCCGGGCTCGTCGTGGGGGTGCGCCTTGCCCGCCATGATCAACACCACCGGTCGAGCCGGATCGTTCAGCAACCGTGCGAGACGGTCGCGCTCGGAGAACACCAAGGTCGCGCGTTTATAGGTTGCAAAGCGCCGCGCGAACCCTAGTACGAGCACGTCCTTTGCGGGCATGTTCAGCAGGCGAGTCGCCCGTTCGATGGTCGACGATGCGACACCGTTGCTCTCGTGCTGGCGCCGGAGGCGCTTTTCGACGTCGACGAACAATTCCGAAGTCAGTTCCTGGCGGATGCTCCAGAACTGATGGTTGGGGATCGTTTCGATGCAGCTCCAGTACTCCGGATCGGAGAGGCGACTGCGCCAATCGCCGAAGCGGATGTCGAATAGATTCACCCATTCCAGCGCGAGGAACGTCTGCAGGTGCACACCGTTCGTCACGTATGTGATCGGATTCTCCTCGGGCGGAATCTCCGGCCATACGTAGCTCTCGTTCACGGACGCAACGTGGCCGTGAACTCTGCTAACGCCGTTGTGATGGCGCGAGCCGGAAAGGGCCAGGGCCGTCATGTTTACGCGGTCACCATCGCCGTTGTGCGACAACCCGAGCAAGGTGCCCGGTTCCAATCCGATCGAGCGCAGGTACGGACCGAGCAGGTGTTCGATCAGCCCGCGGTTGAAGACGTCGTGACCCGCGGCCACGGGGGTGTGCGTGGTGAACACCGTTGCGGCGGCGACATGTTCCAGCGCGGCCGCGAAGGAGTGGCCTTGCGTCATCAGCGCATGGCAGCGCTCGACGATCTGAAAGGCCGCATGACCTTCGTTCAGGTGCCAGACGGTTGGTTTGATGCCGAGTGCCGCCAGCGCGCGAACGCCGCCCACACCGAGGACGATCTCCTGCATCACGCGGGTGGATTCATCGCCGCCATATAGCCGACCCGTGATGGAACGGTGGGCGTCGCCATTGCTCGGTAGGTCGCTATCGAGCAGATAGAGGGCCGTGTGACCGGCGCGCGCTTGCCAGATACGCAGGTGCACCGTATCGGTGCCGATCAGCACCGAGACTTCGAGCGGGGTGCCGTTTGAATCCACCACGAGTTGCAGCGGCAGGTCTTCGAGGCGGGTCGTTCTGTACTGCTCCACCTGGCGGCCGCGCACGTCGATGTGCTGTTCGAAAAATCCCTGGTGATACAGCAGCCCGATTGCGACGAGCGGTATCGCAAGATCCGATGCCGCCTTGCAATGATCGGCCGCGAGAATTCCCAGACCGCCGCTGTACAACGGCAGGCTTTCGTGGAAACCGAACTCGAAGCAGAAGTACGCGATGAGGTCGTCCTTTGGATCGAGGTATGCCGCGAGGTCCGCCGGCATCTTCTTGGCGTGGTACGTGTCGTACGACGCGACGACACGTTGATAGATGTCGAGGTACGCCGGGTTTCGTGCCGCGGCGTCGAACGTGGTTTGTCCGAGGCGGCGCAGGAACAGGTTCAGGTTGCCGCCGCAGGATTCGTACAGTGAGTTGTCCAACTGCCTGAATAAATGCCGCAGATCCCGATCCCACGTGTAGATCAGGTTATTCGCCAGTTCGGGAAGGCGAGGCAGTTCAGCCGGGATTCGCGGACGAACTTCGAGGGGGAATTGGGTGCCACTCATGAGTGAGGGAATTCTACTGACGCCCGCTTACACTGTCATTGCGCCGATGCTACGGTCGTGCGTCCCAGGCGGTGTTTTGTGACATGAAGCTGGATCCCACTCAACGTTACGTCAGCCGACTGACGCATCGCACACTGGCCCTCGTGATGGCAGGTGGAAAGGGCGCGCGCCTCGGCGCGTTGACGGAATGGCGCGCAAAACCGGCGGTACCGTTCGGCGGCAAGTTCAGGATCATCGATTTCACGCTGTCGAACT
>CAZLDA010000285.1:0-5840 GCA_964557875.1 uncultured Pseudomonadales bacterium
GTGTTCCGACGCGATGGCCTCGACGCGTTTGCCGCCAACGAACAGGCGGCCGCGGATCGTCCGTTGGCCGGGGGTCCGTTCAAGAATTTCCTCGCCGGCCTACATCGCCTGCAATCCGAGTTCGTCGGCAGGCCATGTCCGATACGCACTGCATTGGTGACCGCCAGGGCGGCACCGGCGCACGAGCGTGTCATCCGAACGCTGAGAGCATGGGACGTGCGGCTTGATGAGTGCCTGTTCCTGGGTGGCGCCGACAAGACCCACTTCCTGCGCGCCTTCGGTGCCGATGTGTTCTTCGACGATCAGGCGCAGAACTGCGAGCGAGCATTGGGCCACGTTGCGTCCGGACACGTGCCCCGCGCTTCCACCTGAGCGCTCTTGCCATACCCGCATGAAGCAGTGAACATTGCCTAAAAGACCGTCGCGTTATAAGTACGGGATACAGGCAACCATGAAGCTTCAGCAGCTCCGCTACATCTGGGAAGTCGCCCACCACGACCTCAACGTCTCCGCGACCGCGCAGAGCCTCTATACGTCCCAGCCGGGAATCTCGAAACAAATCCGTCTCCTCGAGGATGAACTAGGCGTGGAGGTCTTTTCCCGCAGCGGCAAACACCTGACGCGGGTAACGCCGGCCGGTGAGGTGATCATCCGTATTGCGGGCGAGATCCTCCGTCAGGTGGAGAGCGTCAAGCAGGCCGCGCAGGAGTTCAGCAACGAGCGTAAGGGCAGCCTTGCCATCGCAACAACGCACACGCAGGCACGTTATGCGCTGCCGTCGGTCATTCAGAACTTTCGCAGTGAATACCCGGAAGTGATTCTGCATATGAATCAGGGAACCCCCCTGCAGATCGCGGAGATGGCGGCCGAGGGCAATGTCGACTTCGGCATCGCCACCGAAGGCAGCGACCTGTTCGGTGACCTCGTCATGATGCCGTGCTACGAGTGGAACCGTTCGGTGGTAGTGCCGAAGGGACATCCGTTGATCGACGTAAAACCCTTGACGCTCGAAGCGGTAGCGGCCGAGCCCATCGTGACTTACGTGTTCGGCTTCACCGGACGGTCGAAGCTGGACGATGCCTTCGTCGAACATGGCCTGTCGCCGCATGTGGTCTTCACCGCGACCGACACCGACGTGATTAAGACGTATGTGCGGCTCGGGCTCGGTGTCGGCATCGTCGCCTCGATGTCGTACCACCCCGAGCAGGACGCAGACCTGGTCGCGCTCGATGCGAGCCATCTGTTCCGTCCCAGCGTGACTTACATCGCCTGTCGCAAAGGGGCGTTCATGCGGCGCTTCATGTTCGACTTCATCGAGCTGTTCGCGCCGCACCTGACGCGCGACGTCGTCGAACGCGCGCTTGCGTGCACTAACCGCCTGGAGCGCGAAGCGATGTTCCAGGGATTGAAGCTACCGACCCGCTGAGGGTGGAAGAGGAGATCAGATCAGGTCGAGGCCGGGGTTTTCAGTCAGCAGGAGCTGGGCCTTTTCGGTTTCGTTGGCTGCGTCGAGTACTTCTTTGACGAACTTCAGAAAAACAGTGTACGTGACTGTTTTTGTTCCTGTTTGAACCACAAAGAACGGCGCCCGTTCGACCCCCAGTTCGACGGCTAGCCGCATGCCTTCAGAGTTAGGATCACGCTCGTCCGCAACCACGACCCGGTCGATAGCCGGCCAGTGTCCGCCCGCCGTTAGACGCTCTTCCACATCCCGACACTTTCCGCAGGGCTCACCCGTGGCGAGGATTTTTTTGACGAACGTGATCGAGCGGGCGGTCATGTGCTCAGTGGCCGTTGGGGCCCACGAACTTCACAGCACGAACGTTCTGAGCATGAAGACCGCACTCTTTGCCGGCGGCTTCTTCCCACCACCAGCGGCCGTTGCGTTCGTGCTCGTGGGGGCCGACCGGACGGGTGCACGGCTCACAGCCGATGCTCATGAAACCTGCGTCGTGCAGCGGGTTGTAGGGCACATCGTTTGCGCGGATGTAGGCCCACACGTCTTCGGACGTCCAGCCCGCCAGCGGGTTGAACTTGAGGACACGGTGATCGATCGTCGAAAACGCCGCGTCGTCCTGTTCGAGCGGTACGTCGACGCGGGTAACACTCTGGTCGCGGCGTTGGCCGGTGATCCACGCATCGAGGCCGGACAGGTGACGCCGCAGCGGTTTGATCTTGCGGATGGAGCAGCATTCCTGGTGCCCGTCGCGATAGAAGCTAAAGAGACCCTTGCGACTCACGAGATCCTGGACGTCCTGCGCATCGGGCATCAGTAGATCGACACGGATATCGTAGTGATCGCGAATGCGCTCGATGAAGCGGTACGTTTCCGGATGCAGGCGCCCGGTATCGAGCGAGAACACCTGCACATCGGGGCGGATCTTCGTCGCGATGTCGATCAACACGACGTCTTCGGCGCCGCTGAAGGAGATCGCGATCTGCTCAGGATCAAATCGTTCGAATGCGTTCGCAATCACCGATTCGGCGTTGCGTTCTTCGAGACTGTCCTGCGTCCTGGTTTCGATCGACCGGGTAACCATGTCGAACTCGGTTGTTAAAACTTGCGAGTGAGCCTAACAACCTACCTAGACCGCCAAAAATACTTTGTACTTCTATGCTTACAACGGTGAAACCGTCATCTAACATCGCCGCTGGTTTGTGCAGCGGGACCGGTTTCCCGTGAAACGTTGGAGCGGCCGATGGATGTTTTGTGCCTCGATCTTGAAGGCGTTCTCATTCCCGAGATTTGGATCGGTGTAGCGGAAAAGACAGGGATTGAAGGCCTTCGCAAGACCACACGCGACATCCCGGTTTACGACGACTTGATGCGCATGCGCCTCGGTATTCTGGACGCGGAGCGAATCGATCTGGCGACCATCCACGCCGTGATCGATACGCTCGAACCTCTGCCTGGCGCGCTGAACTTCCTGCAATGGGCGCGTGCTCGATTTCAGGTGGCCATCGTTTCCGACACGTTCTACGAATTCGCGCATCCGATGATGGCGAAGCTCGGGTGGCCCATGTTGCTGTGCCACAAGCTCCAGGTCGTGCGTGGGCGGATCGAGGGCTATCGGATCAGGCAACCGGATCCGAAGCGACAGTCGGTCAAAGCGTTTCAGTCGTTGCGTTATCGAGTGCTCGCGGCCGGCGATTCGTACAACGACATCCCGATGCTGGACCAGGCCGACGCGGGTTTCTTCTATCGTTGCCCCCCAACCGTTGCGTCAGAGTATCCGCAGTTTCCGCGCGCAGAGAGCTATCAAACGCTGCAGGATCTGCTCGAGTCCAACCCCGCGGTTGCCTGAAGAAGCTTCCCGATCTTGTGTTCGATCTCGGCCATTTCCGTGCCGGCGACGGAGTCGGCCACAATGCCGCCGCCGCCCCATGCGTGAACTTCCGAGGTCGTGAAGACCAGAGTGCGTATTGCGATGTTCGTATCGAACGACCCGCTGCGATCGATGCACCCAATGCTTCCGCAATACACCGACCTCGCGACTGGCTCCAACTCGTTGATAATTTCCATCGCGCGAATCTTCGGCGCACCGGTAATCGAGCCGCCGGGGAACATCGCCTTGAGCACCGTCCATGCGTCTACGCCCGCAACGGTCTCTGCCTGGATCGTGCTCACGAGGTGATGAACGTTCGTGAACGATTCGATCCGAAAGAGATCGTCGGCGCGAATGGTACCCGGTCGGCAGATGCGGCCCAGGTCGTTACGCAGCAGATCGACGATCATCAGGTTTTCGGCGCGGTCTTTTTCGCTGGCCTTCAGCCACTTGCGTGAGACGGCGTCGCGGCTGGAATCGCGGTGCCGCGGAGCGGTTCCCTTGATGGGCGACGTCGCGATGTGGCTGCCGACTTTCCGGACAAAGCACTCGGGCGACAGACTCACAACGTCTCCATAAGGCGTAGAGGCGTATGCGCCGTATGGGACGGGTTGCAGAGAGACCAGGTGCCTATATGCCGCCCAGCTCGCGTTGAGTCTGTCCCCACGCAGCGATGTTGCGTAGTGGCGCGAGAGATTGACCTGGTAGCACTCGCCCGAAAGCAAGTACGCCTGAATCGCGTTGAACGCGTCGATGTACTCCCGATCGCTGGTCTCCGTCGAAAAACGGGACCCGACGGAATAGCTGGCGAGTCGAGCGGGCGCTGCTTTCTCGAGCCGCTTCAAGGTCGCGCGAGCGACTTGCTCATATTGGTCGTCGTGCCATAGGTCCGTCGTTCGGGTGGCGTGATCGGTAACCACTGACCAAACGTAATCTCCTCCGCACAAGTCGGGTAGC
Organism: uncultured Pseudomonadales bacterium; assembly: GCA_964557875.1. Taxonomy (GTDB): domain Bacteria; phylum Pseudomonadota; class Gammaproteobacteria; order Pseudomonadales; family Azotimanducaceae; genus DATJGR01. Next base: position 4,284 of record CAZLDA010000285.1, read on the forward strand.
CCCACAACGTCGGTTGGACCTGGAGACAGGCGTTCGAGGGTGTGCTGCAGGCCGTAGCCGAAATAGCCGATGAATCCCGTACGAAAGTGCGCCGCCTGGGAGTCGTCGCTGCGTTGGAACTGCGGAGCCAATTCGTCAAGCGGTCGTCGGGTTCCGATGGATACGTCGCCCACTCGAAGTGTTCCGTCCCGATAAACGATCGAGCGAACCGGGTCGGCCGCCATCACGTCGTATCTACCTGAGGGCGATGTCCGGTCGCTGCTGTGAAGGAGCACCGGCTGCGGCAAATCGCGCAAACGCTCGAACAACGACAGGGCGTCGGCGCAGTAGGGGAGCGGGATTCGATTCATCGGAAGGGAACTGCCTGATCGATCGGTCTGCGTTCGTTTCCGCTCGCAAACACGATTTGCACTTAGCGTATCATGGACGCGGCCTCCGACAGGGTCGGAGAATCCAGCGAAGCCTTCATTGCGTTACCCCACTTGCGCGCCGGTCGAAATGAGGCGCGCGGTAATCAGTACGGAGACCAGACGAATGACGATTCAAGCCAGCGCCGGCCGCCGAATGCGTGACGCCATCGCGCAGGAGCGACCGCTGCAAGTGGTCGGGGCTATCAATGCCTATTCGGCGATGCTCGCCGAGCGTGTGGGCTACAAGTCGCTTTACTTGTCCGGTGCCGGCGTGGCGAATGCGTCGTTCGGACTTCCCGATCTCGGTATGACGTCGCTGGACGACGTGTTGGAAGACGTGCGCCGGATCACCAGCGCATCGAGCTTGCCTCTGCTAGTTGATATCGACACTGGTTGGGGCGGTGCGTTCAACATCGCCCGAACCATCAAGGCTATGACGCGCGCCGGTGCTGCCGCAGTTCATATCGAAGATCAGGTCGCGCAGAAGCGATGCGGACACCGTCCCAACAAGGCTATCGTCCCGATCAGCGAGATGACCGATCGCATCAAAGCGGCGGTAGATGCAAAGATCGACGCTGACTTCATCGTTATGGCCCGAACTGATGCACTCGCCGTTGACGGGTTCGATGCAGTGCTCGAACGCGTGTCCGCATTCGTAGACGCCGGTGCGGATGCGATCTTCGCAGAGGCGATGACAGACCTGTCGATGTACAAACGCGTCGTCGCGTCGGTGAAGGTGCCGGTGCTAGCGAACATTACTGAGTTCGGACAGACGCCGTTGTTCACGACGCAGGAACTCGGCAGCGTAGGCATCGCAATGGCCTTGTATCCGCTGTCGGCGTTCCGTGCAGCAAGTCAGGCGGCGCTGAACGTCTATCGTGCGATTCGAACGGAAGGTACGCAGAAGAGTGTGGTCGGTACCATGCAGACACGCATGGATCTGTACGATTTTCTCGGGTATCACGACTACGAGCGCAAGCTCGATGAGCTATTCAAAAACGAAGAGTCGAGGGAGGCACTGTAAATGGCGGAGGGCAAGAAACTGACGGGGGCGGGGCTGCGCGGACAAAGCGCCGGCCAGACCGCACTGTGTACGGTTGTCAAGACCGGCACAGGTCTGACTTATCGCGGCTACGACATCTCGGAA
>CAZLDA010000286.1:0-5824 GCA_964557875.1 uncultured Pseudomonadales bacterium
ACACCGCTGCTGATCGCGCCGCACTGTGAAGACACCCCCACCATTCTGGCGAACTAAGCGCGCGCGCGAGCGCGGTACGGCGACGACATTCCGGTTACCGAGCATCCGAACATCCGCTCGGTGGAAGCGTGCTTCAGGTCGTCTTCGATGGCCGTGGGCCTGGCGAAGCGCCACGGCACGCGTCTGCACATTCTTCACCTCACCACCGCGCGTGAGATGTCGCTGTTCGAACCCGGCTCCAGCCCGGGCAAGCGCATCACCGCGGAGGTGTGCGCGCACCACCTGTTCTTCGACGACACGTGGTACGCAACGAAAGGTAACGACATCAAATGCAATCCGGCGGTAAAGAGCGCCGCTGATCGCAACGCCTTGTTCGACGCACTGAACGATGGCCGCATCGACGTGATTGCAACCGACCACGCGCCGCATACGAAGGAAGAGAAGGCGCGCAAATACTCCGAGGCGCCGTCGGGGCTACCCCTCGTGCAGCATGTGCTGCTGTCGTTGCTCGAACACGTGCACGCCGGTCGGCTGACGATCGAAAAAGTGGTGGAAAAGACGTCGCACGCGCCGGCGCGGCTGTTCCAGGTGGCCGAGCGCGGCTACATCCGCGAAGGCTATTGGGCCGATCTCACGCTGATCGATCCCAACGCCGCAACTGAGGTGAACAACGAGCCGGTTTATTCCAAGTGCGGCTGGACCCCGTTCGCAGGATTCGTGTTCCGGTCCCGGATCCGCGCCACGTTCGTCAATGGTCGGCTGATGTACAAGGATGGCGCGTTCGAATCCAACGAGCCGGCAATGGCGCTGCGTTTCGAACGCTGAAGTAACTGGCTGGCGACTATTCCGACAGCCCGTCTTTGGTTCGAGAAACCGCCCTGAGGCAGTCTCTCCCGCGCTGATCAGCCGGGATATTGCCGAGCCAGATTCCGCACGACGTTGCGAAACTCTTCGTGGATCTCCGCGATGATCTCCGCGACCGGACGAACCGAGTCGATGCGGCCCGCCACCTGCCCTGTCAGTGGAATCGCCGCCTCCATGTTGCCGCCGAAGTAGAGTTCTTTCGCAGCACCGAACTCCGTCATGGCATTGACCTCGGGATTCTTCTCCAATCGAGTCGTGCGTTCAGTGCGCAATGCACGCAACGCGGGTGAGTGGAAGCGATTGAGGAACACGGTGTCGGTTTCCTTCGCGTTCACGATCGCGTTCTTCCAGTTGTCGTGCACGGGCGATTCCTTCGACGACACCATGCGCGTGCCGAGTTGCACGCCCTCCGCGCCGAGCGCGAGCGCCGCGACCATGCTCGCGCCGTCTACGAAGCCGCCGGCCGCGATGATCGGCACCGAGACTTTCGAGCGCACCAGCGGCAGAAGCACCATCGTCGATACATCGCGTGGATTCTTGAAGCCACCGCCTTCGCCGCCTTCCACGATCAGGCCGTCGACACCGCATTCCACCGCCTTCAACGCGGCCGACAGACTCGGCACTACGTGGAATACCGTCAGACCCGCGCGCTTCAACTGTTCCGTGTAGCGTTCCGGGCTGCCGGCGGAGGTGGTCACGAACTTGATGCCTTGATCGATGATGAACTGCGCAATGCTCGGATCGCGCACGAACGCCTGCGCGATGTTCACGCCGAACGGTTTCGAGGTGAGCTGGCGCATTTTCCTGATCTCTTCGCGAATCGCGTCGAGTTCGCCCGACGACGTTTCGATGATGCCCAGTCCGCCTGCATTCGAAACGGCCGACGCGAGTTGCGATCGCGCAATCCAGCCCATCGGCGCCTGAACCACCGGAATCTCGACACCCAGCATTTCCGTAACGCGATTCTTGAACAGCACGTTTTGATCCCCCTTCTTGGTTTGTTAGGCGAGCGAGTGGTTAGATCGGAACCGGTAGTTCCAGGTGAGTTTCATAGATGCGATGCTGCAATGCGCGCAACTCGTCCGATACCGCGCCAAGAATGTCGGTGTCGTGACAGGTGTAAGCCGCGCGGATCATCGGTACCGCAGGCAGCTGCGCTTCGGGCAGCGGCATGAACAGGTTTGCGAACGTCGCCCAGTAGATGTCGAGCGCGGTGAGCGAGTTGCCGAGCAGGTAAGGCTTTCCGGCGATACGTTCCGAGAACATCCGCAACAGGTCGAGCACGCGCGCCTTCGCAACCTTCGTGTGGGTCGGGTTGAAGCCGTATTTGCCCGCCAGATAGTTCGCGATGTTGGACGGAAAACCCGTCTCGCTGCCGTGGCCCAGCGATTGCTGGATCATCAGCAGGCGATACGCCCAACCCAGCCCCATCTCGCCGCAGATCTCGTGCGCGAGTCCGAACAACAGGGCGCGGTCGGAAGCTTGCGCCGGAATCAACGCCGGTTCCGGCTTCAGCCGTTCCGCCAGCAACAGGATTTCCGCCCAGCCGGTTCGCAGTTTTTCGTTTTCGTATGCCACCACAGGTACGCCCACCTCGCCGGCCCATGCGACCAGCGCGTTGTCGGGATCTTCCTCGCTCTGCGCGGCGTACTGGCATGGCAGCCCCTTCACGTGAAAGATGCCCTTCGCGGCTTCGGTCCATGGGCTCGGCACACCACGCAGACAAGCCATCCGCAAACCGGATGCGGCGCGCGCCTGCGTGATGCTGACGTATCTGCTCATTGAAAAGGCTCCTACGCGAGGTCGGCGAGCGTAGCACGCTGCCGCGCGATCACGAACCGGTGGACGTGTAGTGGCGAACGCCGACGCGCCACATCAGCAGGCTGGCGCCGAAGAAGATGAAACCGGCGATCGGCGCAACCATCTGCCACACGCGTGTGGTTCCGAGTGGATCGGGAATGTCGAGCAGCGCCACGATCGGAAAGTAGGTCACCATCGCCAACGGAACCACAAAGGTGAAGAAACGCTGAAAGTGCTTCTGATACACCGCCATCGGGTACTGCGCCGTCTCGACGCCGCCATAAGTGAGTGTGTTCATGATCTCTAGCGACTCCGTCGTCCAGAACGACATCACCGCGCCGAGAATGATCAGCCCGTAGAAGAACACGAACGTCGCGAGCATCGTGAACACGAGCAGCGCAACGCGCGCCGCGTCCCATTCGAGCCCCAGGTGCTGAGAAGCCCACACCAGTACGATTACGCCCTGCAACAGACGGCCGACGCGAAACAACGTGAACTCGTGGCCGGCCAGTTGCAGCACCGTGCTGCGCGGCCGCAACAGCACGCGATCGAAGTTGCCGGTCTTGATGAACTGCGCACCGAACAGGTCGAAACCGCGCGCCAGCGCGTCGGTGAACGCGAAGCTGATGTTCACCACACCATAGAAGAACGCGACTTGCGGCAGCGTCCACGGCAACAGATTGCCGAACCGTTCGAACAGCGCCCAGATGCCCACCATCTCCACGCCTGTGGTGATGAAGTGGCCGACCGACATCATCAGAAACGACGCGCGATACTGCATTTGCGCGCGGATCGATAGGCCGATCATGCGTCCGTAGAGTGCGAGCGCGTTGATCACGTCATCCCCCCTGCACCACCACGCGCGACTTTCCGACCGAAAGCCACAGATAGCCGGCAGCGACGATCAGCGCCGTCCAAATGACCTGCTGGACGATTTCGAACAGCGCCGCATCAGTGGCGATGTTGCCGCTGTAGATTCGATACGGCACGTCGGCGAGACCGCGAAAGGGTTGCCAGTACAGGAATGGTTGCAGCCAATCCGGGAACAGCGGCAGCGGAATGGTGAGACCGCTCAGTACGATCACGAGACCCGTCATCACGGTGTTGAAGCCACGCCCCGACAGCGTCCAGATCAACGCGACGTGCATCAGCATCGTAATCGCGGACGCGAGCGCCACCGTCACCGTCAGCGACATCAGAAAATACAACGCCGCCTCGCCGCTCACCGGCGGCGGAAGCGCCCACGCACCGAGGCCGCACAGCGGCATCAGCACGCCCGCAAAGAGGATCATCGGAATCATCCGCATGAACGTGGTCGCCGTGCGAAGCGCCATCGTGCGCGCATACCAGAACGCATAAAGATCGACCGGGCGCAGCAGTTCGTACGCAACCGCGCCGCTCATCATCTTTTCCTGCAGCTCCGTGTCGACGTTCCACGGCAACACGCCGAGCAACGCCTGGCCAAGCCAAACGTATGCGGCGATCTGCGGCAGGCTCATCGGCGACGCGTGATGATTCGCCGCGAGAAACGCCGCCAGGATCATCAGCTTGATCGCCCCCCAGAACAGTTGGGTAGCAAAACCGGCGAACGCCGCGGCGCGATACTGCAGCAGCATTCGAAAACGCGCGCCGAGCATCGCGACATACGGGCGCGCCGCGTCAACCACGGCCGCTCTCGTACACGCGCGTGATGATCTCTTCGATCGGCAGGTTCTCTATCACCAGGTCGTGCACGGCGTGACGGGCGGTCAGTTCGGCCACGAACGTTGCGGCGTTGCGTCCTTCCACCGTGAACGTTGCGCGATGGCCGAGCTGTTCAACCAAGGCATCGGCGAAACCGTCGCGCAATTCCGGCGCGCGATCGAACTCCACCGTCACCCGCCGCTCGGCACCGTATCGGGCGCGTAGCGCTGCGACGGTGCCGTCGGAAAGCAGCGTGCCGTGATTGATCACGATCAGCCGCTTCGACAACGCTTCGATGTCGTCCATGTCGTGCGTCGTCAGCAGCACCGTTACGCCGCGCTGCTCGTTCAGCCGACGTACGAAATCGCGGATCGCGAGCTTCGACACCGCATCGAGGCCGATGGTCGGTTCATCGAGGAACACGATGTCCGGTTCGTGCAGCAACGACGCCGCAAGGTCGCAGCGCATACGCTGACCCAGGCTCAGCTGCCGAACCGGCGTGTCGAGCAACGGCTCTAAATCCAACAGCTCGACGAGTTCTTCGCGCGTTCGAGCGAAGCGCGCCGTGTCCACGCGATAGATGTCGCGCAACAGATCGAACGACTCGGCCACCGGCAAGTCCCACCACAACTGCGTGCGCTGGCCGAATACCACGCCGATACGTGCGACATGGGCGACGCGATCGCTCCACGGCACCAGTCCATTGACCGTACAACGGCCGCCCGAGGGGGTGAGGATGCCGGACAGAATCTTGATGGTGGTCGATTTGCCGGCGCCGTTCGGGCCGATGTAGCCGACGATCTCACCGGCTTCGATGCCGAACGAAACGCCGTGCAGCGCCACCACTTCGCGATAGCGCCGTCGCACCAGGCCGCGCACCGCGCCCCACATGCCGGGATCCCGTGCGGCCACGCGAAAGCGTTTCTCCAGGTTATCAACGAGGATTTGCGGCATGGCTGCGGGACCGTGGGAAGGCGCGCATTGAAACACAAACGAAAATTCGTTCCCATCGCCGCATGGCTTCCCGAACGGCTTCCAACACGCAGCTTTTGTCGCGCGACGGCGTTCCTGCCAGCACGGTGCATCTGCCGCGCGGCGACTGGACGACGGTGCTCGATGCGCTGTGTGCGCGCTTCCCGCGAATCGCGCGCGACGAGTGGCATGAACGCATGCGCCGCGGCGTGGTGCTCGACGGCGACGGACGTTCCATCGAGCCCGAACGGGCATATCGGTATGGAATGCTCGTGCAGTATTTCCGTGAAGTGCGCTCAGAGACTCCGATACCGTTCGAAGCGAAGGTGTTGTATTGCGACGAACACCTCGTGATCGCCGACAAGCCGCACTTCCTTCCGGTGATGCCGGCAGGCATCTACGCGCGCGAGACGCTGCTGACCCGACTGATCGAACAACTCGACATCCCGCAACTCGTTCCGCTGCACCGCATCGACCGCGGCACCGCCGGCCTCGTGATGCTGTC
>CAZLDA010000287.1:0-5798 GCA_964557875.1 uncultured Pseudomonadales bacterium
CCGCTGGATGACGAACATCACATCCGGCCGGCCCGCATCGTACTCATCGAACACGAGAGCGGTCGGGTGCTGCAGCGCCCACGGCAGCATGCCCTCTTTGAACTCGGTCACCTGCTGGCCGTTCTTCACCACGATCGCGTCTTTGCCAACGAGGTCGATGCGACTGATGTGGCTGTCGAGGTTCACGCGGATGCAGGGCCAGTTGAGGCGCGCCGCAACCTGCTCGATGTGCGTCGACTTACCGGTGCCGTGGTAACCCTGAATCATCACGCGGCGGTTGAACGCAAAGCCCGCCAGAATCGCCAGTGTCGTTTCCGGATTGAAGCGATACGCCGGATCGACGTCCGGCACATACGCGGTGCGCTCGCGAAACGCAGGGCATTGCATGTCCTGGTCGAGGCCAAAGACTTCCCGGACGTTGACTTTCGTGTCGGGTACCATGTCCGGCGACAAGCCGGAGTCGTGCGATTTCATAGCTTTTTCCACTGCTTCAGACTGCGACTTCCTGCTCTCGATCGAGCCCTGCTTTGGATTAAGAATGGGTCGACGAGCGAATCGCGTATTTAACCACTAACTTCTCGGATAGACACGACATGGCTACTCTCTTCCTCGTTCGTCACGGCCGCGCAGCGGCCGGCTTCGACAGCCACGCAGATCCGGGGCTCGACGAACTCGGACGCACGCAGGCGATTCACACGGCGTCGATCCTCGCACCGCTCGGACCTCTAGCGATCTATTCGAGTCCGCTGGCGCGGGCGCGCGAGACCGCGTTGCCGTTGTCGCAACGCTGGGGGGTGGACCCGGTGATCGAACATCGCGTCGCGGAGATTCCCTCGCCCACGACCGATCTCGCGCAGCGCGGGGAGTGGTTGCGCGGCGTCATGCAGGGCCGCTGGCGCATGCTTCCGGGCGATCTGCAGCAATGGCGGCAGGCGCTCATCGACCGCCTGGTCGACATCAAGGAAGACAGCGTCGTGTTTTGCCACTACGTAGCGATCAACGTGGCAGTGGGTGCCGCCACGTCGGACGACCGTTTGGTGTGCTTCCGCCCCGACAACGGTTCGATCACGCGCATTGCCAGCGGCGACGGCCGGCTGCGCCTGATCGAACTCGGCCGCGAGAGTGAGACTTTGGTCACCTGATAGGGACACCAGGACGACCGATTCGCCCGTCAACTCTGAAGACGCATGAGGGCCGCTCACCTTCCGGATGAACTTCTTGGTTTTGCCGCTCGGATCGCCCGCCACACACTCACTACTCGCAACTCCACAGTGGCTGCAGCGAGTACCCGATGCGCACGTCTCTCGAAATCGTCCCTCATGGCACGGCAGATCTCGACGCCGCGCTCGACTTGATCGCCGCGCGCTACCCGCGCATCGACACGGTCAATATTCCCGATCGCTCGAACTGCGATCTGCGCAGCATCGACGCCGTGCATCACATTCGCGGCCGCATCGCACACCGCATCCCTCACCTGCGCGCATGCGACTTCGATGAGTCGTCCGCGGAAGTGCTGATCGAAGCCATCGTTGCAGGAAGCATCGACGAAGTGATCGTGATCGCGGGCGATAAGGCCGACGCCGCACGAGGATTCGAACCGACAGCGCTCATCCGGGTTCTGACGAACCAGCTTCCCCGCTTGTCGGTGTATGCGGCGCTCGACCCGCATCGCTACGCCGACGACGCGTCTCTTGCGCGCAACGCGGCGCAGAAGCTTGATGCAGGCGCGTGTGGATTCTTCACGCAACCGCTTTTCGATCTGCGCGACATAGAACGCTGCGCCGTGCTGTTGGGTGACGCGACGACGTTCTGGGGGCTCAGTCCTGTGATATCCGATCGCAGCCAGCGCTATTGGCAGCGGGTCAACCGCGTCCGCTTTCCCCCGGAGTTCGTGCCGACGCTGCATTGGAACCAGAGTTTTGCGTTGCGTTTTCTGTCGGAGATTGCCGACCGCGGCGGCCACGCATATCTGATGCCGATCAAGGTCGATATCGAGCGCTATCTCGCGCCGCTCGCCACGCGCTTCGCGTAGCCCTTCTACGCACAAGCGTGCTAAGAGGCGGTCGCGAGCCAATCGACACCGGCAACGCCGGCAAGACGCAACGCGACATACTCGAGCGTCTCCCACGGATCTCCGGGGGCAGCGCCTTTTACCTGCTGGTCGATGCGCGCGGCCTGCGCAATCAGTCCTTCGATGTCGCGCTTGCGCAGTCGCTTTGCGGCAGAGCGCATTGCTCGTTCCTTCGCCTGCGGCATGCCGCGGACGTCGTCGTTCAGGAAGCGCCTCAGCTGAACCGTCAGCGAGCCGAGCACCGCGAGCACTGCTACTCCTTCGGCGCGCAGCACCCAGACAATATGCCGTACACGGCGCGCTTCTCCTTCGAGCGCAGCATCGACCAGATCGAATGCGTCATAGTGCGCTGCGTCGGCAACCGCACTGGTCAACGCCGCGAGCGTGATCGGTTGAGGAAGGCCGGAAAGCGCGAGCTTCTCGATCTCCTGTGACGCCGCCAACAGATTGCCTTCGACGCTGTTGGCGAGATAACTCAGCGCATCGCTGCTGATTTCGAGCCCGACGCGCCGTGCCCGCTGCGAAAGCCAGCCCGGTAATTCCTTGGGGCCGATCGGCCATACGAGTACAACGGCACCAACCGACTCGATCTTCTTGAACCACGCAGCACCGCGCTGGCGCGAGTCGAGGCGCTCAGTACGCAACAACAGAGTGGTGTCTTGCGGCGGACTCGCGAGGTACGCGAGCAGCGTCTCTACCGCGTCTTTATCGAAGTGTTTTGCAGGTACTCGCACATCGAGCAACCGACGCTGTGCGAACAGCGACATCGTGTTCGCCTGTTCGGTCAGCTCATGCCATTTGAAACCGGCTTCCACCTGTATCAGTACGCGTTCGTCGAAGCCGTTCGCCCGCGTGGCTGCAATCACCTGGTCGCACGCTTCCTGCACCAGCAGCGTTTCGTCTCCTGAAACGAGATACACCAACCTCAATCCACGTTCGAGATCGCGCGCCAGATCCTGTGGTCGCAGGGGCATCAGTGCCCGGCTTTCAGCTGTCGGCCGGCCGCACCGACACTGCGCATGATCTGCTGAACCACGTCGCTCTTGAGCTCCGAGTCCATCAGTCGCTGCTGCTGGTTGCTGCCGACGAGGTTGCTGGTGTCGACGAGATACGTGCGTGTGGCGCGCGCCCAGCGTTCGGGTACGAGCGGTCTCTCCTCAGCGCCGACTATATTGAAGCGAACCGCGAGTTCGAGCTGTGATTCGGCAGTGGTAGCTCTGTCGGTATACGACAAAGTGCGCGTGGCCTGCGTCTGCTGCATCAGGTTGATGACGACCGCCGCGTTCGTTGCCGAGTCGAGCATCTGCACCCCCGATTGACGCAGCGCGCGGCCGAGTTCCGCCGTGATTTCGACGCCATCGGCGCCGATCAGATAGGCGGAAGGAACCGACGTCTCGACACTCGCGCCTCGCAGGTGATAACCGCATCCAACCAGAAACATTGCGCCAAGCAGCAGCGACGCGCGGATCATCCGACCACCAGGTTCAACAACTTTCCGGAAACGTAGATCTGCTTGCGCACGGTCTTACCATCCACGTGTCGAGCGACGTTCTCGAGCTGGATCGCCTGAGATTTGACGTCGGCCTCGCTGGCGCCAACGGCGACGACGAGGCGCGCGCGAAGTTTACCGTTCACCTGCACGGCGATTTCCACCGAACTCTCAACAGCTTTCGTTGCGTCGAATTCGGGCCAACGCGCGCTGTCGAACAATCCGCCGTTGTGGCCGAGCCGCTGGTACAGCTCTTCGGCGATGTGCGGTGCAAACGGCGCGAGCATCACCACTAACGGTTCCACTTCGGCGCGACGCGCGGTGCGGCCGCCGCCGCGCACGACGTTGAGATACTCCATCAACGCGGCAATCGCCGTGTTGTAGCCGAGTTCCGGCACCTGCTCGGTAACCTGACGGATCGTCTGGTGCAGCTTTTTCTCGACGTTCACGTCGGGCGCGCCATCCTGCGCCTCCAACACGCTCTGCCAGAGCCGCGCGAGGAATCCGTGCGGACCGGCAATGCCCTGGTCGCGATAGTCGCCACCCTGTTCGAACGGGCCGAGGAACATGAGGTACAAGCGCACGGTATCGGCGCCGTATTTCTCGATCAGCGCGTCGGGCACGATCACGTTGCCTCGACTCTTCGACATCTTCGCGCCCTCGTTGATGATGAGACCGTGCGCGCGAAACTTCGCGAACGGTTCTTCGAAGTCGATGAGACCGAGGTCCTTGAGCGCCATCGTGACGAAACGCGAGTACATGAGGTGCAACACTGCGTGCTCGTTACCGCCGATGTAGGTATGTACCGGCAACCACTTGCGCGTTATCTCGGGGTCGAATGCGACGTCGGCGCGATCGCTGCTCGGGTACCGGAGGAAATACCAGGCGCTGTCGAGGAACGTGTCCGAAACATCGGTTTCACGCCGTGCGGGTCCGCCGCATTGCGGACACGTCGTTTCGTACCATTCGCGCACCCGCGCCAACGGACTGATTCCCGAGTCGTCCGGTTTGAAATCCTCGACGCGCGGCAGAATGACCGGGAGATCGGCCTCCGGAACCGGCACGGCGCCGTGATTCTCGCAATAGATGATCGGGATCGGCGGACCCCAATAGCGCTGCCGCGACACGCACCAATCGTGCAATCGATAGTTCACCTTCGCTTCGGCGACACCGCGTTGCGCCAACCAGTCCACGATGGCGCGCTTGCCGTCCGCTACGCTCTTCCCATCGAAGCGTCCCGAATTTACCAACGAACCGTCGCCTGCATAAGCCTCGGGCAACGGCGACGCGGCCGTATCACCCGCACCTGCAATCACACGCACGACCGACAAACCGAAGCGCCGCGCGAATTCGAAGTCGCGCTCGTCGTGGCCCGGCACCGCCATGATTGCGCCCGTGCCGTAGTCCATCAGCACGTAGTCCGCGATCCAGATCGGAATGCGCGCATCGTTCGCGGGGTTGATGCAGTACCCGCCGGTGAATACGCCGGTCTTTTCCTTCTCGACCTTTTTCCGGTCGACTACGTCTCGCCTCGACACTTCCTCGCGGTAACGATCGACTTCGGCACGCTGCGCGTCGCTGGTGATCGCGTCGACGAGCGGATGTTCCGGCGCAAGCACCATATAAGTGGCACCGAACAACGTATCCGGACGGGTGGTGAATACGCGCACGGATGCGTGTGATCCGGCCACGGCGAAGTCGACCTCCGCGCCGTCGCTGCGGCCTATCCAGTTCGCCTGCGACTTGCGTGTGGTATCGGACCAGTCGAGGCCCTCGATGTTGTCGAGTAAGCGCCCCGCGTACTGGCTGATCTTGAAGTACCACTGCGGCAGACGACGCTGCTCCACCATGGAGTCGCAGCGCTCGCACAAACCGGCGATCACCTGCTCGTTTGCGAGCACGGTCTTGCACGACGGGCACCAGTTCACCGCGCCGTCACGGCGCTCCACCAATCCGCCGCGGTACAGCTGCAGGAAGATCCACTGCGTCCACTTGTAGTACTCGGGCGCCGTCGTATCGACGGTGTGGTTCCAGTCGAACATGCCGCCGACGCGCTTCAACTGCCGCGTGAAGTTCGCGACGTTGCGCGGGATCAGATCGTTCGGATTCGTCTGAACCTTGAGCGCGTAGTTTTCGGAGTGAATGCCGAACGCGTCGAAGCCGATCGGTTCGAATACCGTCTTGCCGCGCAAGCGCCAGTAGCGGCCATGCACATCGGCGCCCGTGAACGCATAGATG
>CAZLDA010000288.1:0-5794 GCA_964557875.1 uncultured Pseudomonadales bacterium
AGATCAGCACGAGCGTCAGCACTGCGCCGAGGGACATGGTCTCGACGATCACACGGTCGTCCTCGGTTTTTCCGGACAACCCGAAGGTCAGGTGATGCGTCGAGAGAATCTCCGGCAGATACCGGCTCTCCACTTCCGAGACGACGTGGAATGCGTTCGTCACCTCCGGATCCACCGTGGCGAACACGCGTACCGCCATCTCGGTGTTGTTGTGGCGGATCACATCGATGCCGCGTCGGTTGTGTAACTCGGCGACATTGGCAAGCGGCACGAATTCGCCGGACGGCGTGCGTATCGGGAAGCGTTGCAGGCTGGCGAGATCGTCGCGTTCCGCATCCGGCAGCATCACGCGCACTTCGAGCTCAGCGTCGTTCTGATTGAAGATCTGCACCCGTTCGCCGTTGTACGCGGCCCGCAACTGCGCACCGAGCGTGTCGGACGTGATGCCGAGCGCGCGCCCGGTCGGCGTCAACTCGAAGATCAGTTGCTCTTTGCCGTACGGCAGATCATCGGTGACGTTCGAAACGCCATCGAACGAACGCAGCACCTCCGCCAGCTGTTCGGCGCCGGCCTTCACCGACTCGAGCGAATCGCCGCGCAATACCAGCGTCACGTCCGGCCGGCCGCCGTTCGCACCGCCCTTCACGCCGAGATCGAACTGTTCGACATAGGGCGGTACCTTCACCATCTCACGCCATCGCGCCGCGAACGCCTGCGGACGAACCGTGCGGTGTTCTTCGTATTCGTACTGGCCGACGATCGATGCGTATTGCGTGCCGGACTGGCGCTCGTCGTTGAACGTAGCCACGTTGCGCTTGGTCAACCAGCCAAGCAGGTTCACCGAGCCGCTCTCCTCGTTCGTCGCGGCGATCGTGCGTTCCAGTTCGCCGATGAATGCTTCTTTGTCTGCGTCGGTTGCCGCCGCACTGAATTCGATGTCCGCTTCGAGTGACTCGATGTCGAAACCGGTGACGAAGTTGATGCCGACGTGCTGCGAGATCACGAGCGACAACGCGCAGACGATCGCACCAACGGCCGCACAGAGGGTGGCGCCGGGATAGTCGAGCGCGCGCCGGACCAGCCCCATGAAGTAGACGTCGCGAAAGTGCAGAAAACGCGTTTCGAGCCAGCCGCGCGCGCGCTCCGCGGGCTTCCAGCGCGCGCGCGCGCGGCCCGCCTTCGCAATCGCTTCGAAACTGCCGCGCAGGTGCGCCGGCAACACCAGAAAGCACTCCACCAGCGAAGCAATGAGTACGCAGGCCATCACGACCGGCAATGTCAGCACCACGTCGCCCATCGGTCCGCCGATCATCACCAGAGGAATGAACGCAGACAGTGTCGTGAGCGTAGCCGTCAGCACCGGCACCCACATGCGCTTGGCGCCCTCAACGGCGGCGTCGATCGGCGAGTGACCGGCCTCGAACAGCGCCATAGCGTCCTCGCCGACGATGATCGAATCATCCACCACGATGCCGATTGCCATGATGAAGGCGATCAACCCGATGATGCTGATGCCATAGCCGAAAATGCCGTACAGCATCGCAAGCCCGAGCAGGAAACATGTCGGTACGCCGACCGTCACCCACAACGCGACGCGTCCGTTCAGGAACATCAGCATCGTTACGACCACGAGCAACAAACCGGACCATGCATTGTTCGCGACCATCTGCAGCTGCGCGCCGAGCAGTTCCCAGATGTCGTTGTAAACGGTGAGTTGAACACCGCTCGGCAAGTTCGCGCGCGTTTCCTCGAGCCAGCGCTTTGCCACGCGATTCGCGTGCAACGCATCGGCCTCCGTCGCGCGCATCAACGTCATCTCGATGGCAACGTCGCCGCCGCGCGTCACAATCGGTTGACCGTCGCGCGGACGGCGCACCACCTGCGCAATGTCGCCGACACGCACCAGCGTATCGCCGTGTTCGATCACGAGATTCTGAAAGCCGAGCGGGTCGCGCTGCTGATCGAGGCTGCGCAACTGTCGCGAGCCCTGCCCGCGGCCGATCGTGCCGGCCGGCACGTTCGCGCTGACGCGCCCTACTTCGTGCGCAAGATCGTCCAGCGTCATGTGCATCTCTTCGAGACGCTGTCCGCCAACGAGCAGGGCGATCTCCTCTTCAGGCAAGCCTTCGTACTCGACACCTTCGATACCGCGGGCGAGCAGGTCCTTCTCCATGCCGCGCACGACCGGTATCAGTTCGTTGACGTCGCCGGGACCCGTAACCAGCACGCTGAGCACCGGCTCGAGATCGATGAAACGGCGAATGGTCGGCGGTTCGATGCCCGCGGGCAGGTTGCGCAGGTTCTCTACGCGTTGCTTCACCTGATCCAGCGCGGTTACGAGATCGGCGTCGTAGTCGAACTCCGCGACGACGCGCGAGTACTCGTTAGCGGTGTATGAGGTGACCTCGCGCAGATTGTTCAGCGTGCGCAACTGCTGTTCGATCGGCGTCGTGACGAGTTCGGCCACGTCTTCGGCTGCCGCACCGCGCCACTGCACTTCGACGAACACCACCGGCACGTGCACCGGCGGATCGAGCTGCGAGGGAACCTGGTGAATCGCCCAGAGGCCGGCGAGGATCATCATGATCATCGTGAGATTCGCGGCCACGCGGTGTTCGGCAAATTGCCGGATCACTGGATTTCCCCAAACAGGATCGACGGCTAGGCTGTTTACACGATTCGTGCCAGCCGAGAGGGTTCTCGTAAGCTGTTGAATCTAATGGGTATTGATGCCGGCGAGTCAGGTTCCGCCGTCCGACGGTGGCGGATCTCACCAACTGTTGGCGCTCAATCGCCAACAACTTCGTCATGCCGCGGCGATGAATCAGACGGTAAATCGAGGGGCTCGATCCGCCGCTCACCTCCGCCTAAAGAGCACCATTGTCGTGGACCACGTTGCCCCCGAATACCGTGCGCAATACCTGCGTCGACGCGAGGTCTTCGGTCGCGCAGCTGAGCGTGTCGCGGTCGACGATCAGGAGATCCGCGTGATTGCCGGGCGCCAGTGAACCAACCCCCTCCCAACCCAGCGCTCTCGCGGCGTCGTTCGTCCACATACGCACGGCCTGTTCGCGCGACACCTTGTGCGCCGGCGTGTCGTTGCGGCGTCCGCTGCCCCAGAACTCGTGCGTTTGCGCCAGCGCGATGTGCTCGAAGATGTTCTTCGGTCCCCAGTCGCTTCCCGCCGCAACGGTCAACCCGGCGTCGAGCAGTCGTTTCAGCGGAATCAGATCGTTCCACACATGCGCGCCGATACGCTTCTCGAACAGATCGCCCTTCGCGCACGAGAACGACATGCTGGTGGTTACGACGAAACCGAGCTGCGCGTAGCGCCGGGCGTGATCCGCGGTACAGAGATAGTTGTGCTGCAGTATCCATTGCCGGTCGCGGATCGGCGTGCGTGCCGCCAGTGCTTCCGCGTTGGCGAGAAACTCGTCGTGATCGGCGTAGCCCGCGCCGATGAAGTTGAGGCGCACGTCGTGTTCGGCGCAGTAGTCGAGCGCGATCTTCTCGCGATGCTTCGGTACGAACTCGCGGCCGTGGGTCAGTTCACCGTATGGTCCGGTGTACGGCGTATTCATCCGGATGAAGCCGGGGTTGAACGGCCCCCCACGCGACAGCGTAACGCCGTTGTGCCGCAGCAGATCGTCGTGCGTGGACTTCATTTCACGCGCGAGTTCGAGGTTCGCAACGAATCCTTCGTCGGTCAGCGGCTTCTGCCACGGCATCGAGTAGTTCTCTGCTTCGAGTGACGTGAGCACGCGCATGCTCAGCTGGTCGTTCTGCCGCAGCGCCTGAAACAATCCGATCGACGTCGCGTCCATCACGTGACCTTCGTAGATCGTGGTGACGCCGAGCTGGTGATACTTCGAGATACCTTCGAGCGTTGCGGGCACTGCGAACTCGGGTCGCAGCAACGGCAGCCGGCCGAGCAGCTCGTCCATGTACGGATCGCCGGTGTAATAGGTATTCACGGGACCGCTGAGGCGCCCTGTAGGCTCGCCGTGCGCATCCTTTTCGATCCACACATTGCTTTGGCGATCGGGCGTGGACGAGTTGATGCCGAGCGCCTTCAATGCCGCCGAGTTGAACACGCAGATGTTCGGTGTGGTCGGCCCCCACGCCTGCAGCCACACCGGATTGTTCGGCGCCGCGCGATCGAGCACGTGGCGATCGGGCAGCACGCGCTCGGCCAGGTCCCGCCATGAGCGGCGAATGAAGTAGTGCGGTTCGCCGATCGGCGTGGCCATGATCCACTCGCCCGCCTTCGTCGTTGAGGCGCGCTCGCGAATTCTCGCAACGATGTCGTCGTGCGATGCCGCGTCCCACAATTTCACCAGCGGATACTCGAGCACCGCGAAGTGGAACAGATGCGGATGCGTGTCGACGAAGCCGGGCAACACGGTGGCGCCGCCGAGATCGACGAAGCGTGCACCCGAACCTGCTACGCCGCGCATGTCGGCGTCGCTGCCGGTGGCAACGATGCGTGCGTCTCGAACGACTACGGCGGTTGCAGAGGAAGGTCCTTTGCCGGTCATCGGATGAACCCGGCCGCCTCGATAACAAACGGTCTCGCTCATGCTGGCACCTCGGGCCCTACTGGCTCCTCCGTCGCGAGTATTGCGCGAACGCGCGTCGACGGGGAAGCTGTGCAAAACCTGATGCGAGTTGTCATGAGCACATCCGGAGCAACGGTCCGCCTGACCCAGTTCAGCCACGGCGGCGGTTGCGGCTGCAAGATCGCCCCCGGCGTGTTGCGCGAAATTCTCGCGGAGCGCGCGCCGGGAATTCTGCCGACGCAACTGCTGGTCGGAATCGAAACGTCCGACGACGCCGCCGTGTATCGGCTGAACGACGAGCAGGCCATCGTCGCCACCACCGACTTCTTCATGCCGATCGTCGATGACCCGTTCGACTTCGGCCGCATCGCCGCGACGAACGCGATCTCCGACGTGTACGCGATGGGCGGAACTCCATTGCTGGCCCTCGCGCTGGTCGGCATGCCGATCAACCAGCTGCCGATGGACATCGTGCGCGGCATTCTCGCCGGCGGCGAAAGCGTCTGCGCCGCCGCCGGTATTCCGGTTGCGGGCGGCCACAGCATCGACTCCGTGGAGCCGATCTACGGCCTCGTGGTGATCGGGCTCGTGCATCCGGATCGCGTCAAGCGCAATTCGGGCGCGAAACCGGGCGATGTGCTGATACTCGGTAAAGGTCTCGGCGTGGGCATCCAGAGTGCGGCATTGAAGAAGGGCGAACTCGATGCGGCGGGCTACGTGGCGATGATCGCCAGCACCACCAAACTGAATACGCCCGGCATCAAGCTGTCGCGGGTTGCGGGCGTGCACGCGCTGACGGACGTCACCGGCTTCGGACTGCTCGGCCACCTGCTCGAGGTGTGTCGTGGTTCCAACGCCGGCGCTGTGGTGCGATTCACTTCGGGGCGGCGCCGGTTCGCCACTTCGCCCGCCCCTTCGCGCAGTTGTTATCTAGTCGGTGTCGCATAGCAGGCGGACGCGGCGTTCTGCGAGGCTGAAGGCTGCATCGTCCTGCGCCTGAAGCAACTGATCCTTTGCGGAGTTGCATGCGTCGGCTTCGTTGATCGCCGCACGGGACGGCGTCACGGCTGCACCGCTCGCCGGGCAGCTCGAATCGGCTGCCAGACGAATGTTGTTGAATTGACCGCGTTCAACCGAAACGCAATCACCGACGCGCAGACTGGCACCGTCGGTTACGACGGTGAAGGTGCGGCCGTTCGAGAGAATCGTGTATCGGAATCCCTGCTCGTTGCTCA
>CAZLDA010000289.1:0-5790 GCA_964557875.1 uncultured Pseudomonadales bacterium
ATCCTCGATCTCGAAACGAACGGCACGATCGATCCGGAAGAAGCAATTCGTCGCGCGGCGACGATTCTTCAGCAGCAGCTCGCCGTGTTCGTCGATCTCGAAAGCGAAGGCGAACCGGAAGCCGTAGAGAAGCACGACGAGATCGATCCGATTCTGATGCGCCCGGTCGACGATCTCGAGCTGACGGTTCGTTCGGCGAACTGTCTGAAGGCCGAGAACATCTACTACATCGGCGATCTCATTCAGCGTACCGAAGTAGAACTGTTGAAGACGCCGAACCTCGGCAAGAAGTCGCTCACCGAGATCAAAGACGTGCTCGCATCGCGCGGCCTGTCGCTCGGCATGCGTCTCGAAAACTGGCCGCCGTCGGGTCTGCGCGACGACAAAGTCGCCTGAGCCGAACGAGCGAAGCACGAAGAATAGGAAGTCAGGTAAATGCGTCATCGTAAGAGTGGCCGTCACTTCAACATGCCGGGTGCGCATCGCGATTCGATGCTGCGCAATCTGGCGATCTCGTTGTTCGAACACGAGCTGATCAAGACAACGCTGCCGCGCGCGAAGGAACTGCGTCGCGTCGCGGAACCGTTGATCACGATGGCGAAGGAAGATTCGGTGGCGAACCGCCGTTTGATCTTCAATCGCACCCGCAGCGATCGGGCCGTCGGCAAGCTTTTCAACGAACTGGGTCCCCGTTACCAGGGCCGTCCAGGTGGTTATACACGCATCCTGAAGTGCGGCTATCGACACGGCGACAACGCACCGATGGCGTACGTCGAGCTCGTGGATCGTCCTGTGGTAGCGGAAGAAGCATCCGACGACGCAAAGGACGACTCACAGGATTGACGGCATCCAGGAAAAGAGCAGCAAGAGCCGGACATCGTCCGGCTTTTTGCTTTTGGCGCGGTAGTTTCGGTTAGGCAGGTTTGGGAGAACACAGATGACCAACAGTTTCATTCCGCCGCAGCGCACGTTGATGGGTCCCGGCCCCTCGGACGTGCATTCACGCGTGCTGGCGGCGATGGCACGGCCGACCATCGGGCACCTCGACCCAGAATTCGTCCGCATGATGGACGAAGTGAAGGAGATGCTGCAGAACGCTTTCCGTACGCGTAACGCGATGACCATCCCGGTGTCGGCGCCTGGTTCTGCGGGCATGGAGACGTGCTTCGTGAATCTGATAGAACCGGGCGACAAGGTCGTCGTCTGCGTGAACGGTGTGTTCGGTGGACGTATGAAGGAGAACGTCCGTCGCATCGGCGGCGAAGCGGTCCTGGTCGAGGACGCATGGGGTGCGCCGGTCGATCCGAACAAGCTCAGTGAGGCGCTCGCAAAGAACAAAGACGCCAAAATTGTCGCGTTCGTGCACGCCGAAACATCCACGGGCGCGCGGTCCGACGCACAGACACTGTGCCGGATTGCGAGTGACCACGGCTGCCTGTCGATCGTCGACGCCGTTACATCGGTGGCGGGCGTTCAGCTGGAAGTAGACGCGTGGGGTGCGGACGCCGTGTATTCGGGTACACAGAAGTGCCTGTCGTGCCCGCCGGGAATCTCGCCGGTGACGATGAGTACGCGCGCGGTCGACGCGATTCGTAAACGTAACGCGCCGGTGCAAAGCTGGTTTCTCGATCTCAATCTCGTGATGGCGTATTGGGGCGGCGAAGGCGCTCGCGTGTATCACCACACCGCCCCGGTCAACGCGTTGTATGGATTGCACGAATCGCTGGTGATGCTCGAAGAGGAAGGCATCGAAAATTCCTGGGCGCGTCATGCGCGTGAACATGCGGCGTTACGCGCCGGTGTCGAAGCGATGGGGCTGCGTTTCTTCGTAGAGGAAGCGTCGCGGCTGCCGCAACTGAATTCGATCGTGGTTCCGGACGGTGTTGCGGAAGCAGATGTACGTCGCGCGTTGCTGAACGAGTTCGACCTCGAGATCGGTGCCGGACTCGGCGCATTGGCGGGTAAGGTGTGGCGCGTCGGCCTGATGGGCCAGAGTGCGTGCAGGCGCAACGTGTTGTACTTCCTGAGCGCAATGGAAGCGATTCTCGGCCGCAGCGGAGCCGTTGCGGCGGCTCGCGCGGCGGCGTAGCGGAGCGCGCCACCCCTTCGCCTTAGCGGGGTCGTAAAGCCCCCACGGACAATCGGATGCACGTTTTACAACGTCTCCTCGCCATCCCGGGATTACCGCCTCCGGTTGCGCGCAGTTTCCGCAGCGAACAGCTCACCGAGTGCACATTGCCCGTTGCGCTGAGCCTGATCGAGGGTGGTTTCGCCGCGGTCGTTGCCGCAAAGACGTTCGACGTGGAGCCGTGGCTGCTTGCGGTGATCTCCGCATCGCCGATGTTCGGCAACCTGTCGAGCTTCGTGTGGAATCGTGTTGCGAGCGCGCGATCGAAAGTGCCGATGGTGGTCACGCTGCAAGGGCTCGTACTCGTGTGCGTGTTCGCAGTGGCCTTGAGTCCGCGTTCCGCGGTCGGTGCGACCGTGCTCGTGTGCAGCGTCATCCTCGGCCGCTTGCTGATCGCCGGCGTCATCACGGCACGTAGCGTTACATGGAGTCTGAACTACGGTCGGCACCTGCGAGCGCGCGTGACGAGTCGTCTGCAGGTGTTGTCGAGCTTCACCACTGTGCTGACCACGAGCGTCGCAGGACTGATTCTCGACGCGCACCCGGAAAACTACCGCTGGTTGTACGGGGTCGGTGCACTGATCGGAACCATCGGTGTCTGGTCGTTCTCGCGTGTGACCGTTCAAGGTGAACTGCGCCATCGCGTGCTGGAACGGCAGAGCGACAGCAGCGACGACGGACGCAATGGTTTCGTTCAGATACTGCGCACCGACCGGAAGTACGCGCGGTATCAACTGCATCAGTTCACGTCCGGTGTGGCAGCGATGATGCTGGAACCGGCGCTGGTGTATCTCGTGTCGAAGCAGTTGGGCGCGAGCTACGTGGTGAGCATCGGAATCATCATGATCATTCCGTTCGCGATGAACCTGATCACGTTGCCGCTCTGGGGGCGCTATCTCGACAAAGTGCACGTCGCGGAGTTTCGCGCGCGCCAGAATGCGATGTGGGTGCTCGGCGTGTTGATCATGTTCTGGGGCGCCCTCACCGGGTCGTTGGCCTGGATCGCAGCAGGACGCCTCGTGAACGGCATCGTGAACGGCGGCGGCTCTCTTGCGTGGCAGCTCGGCCATAACGACTTTGCACCGCGTGATCAGCTCGCAGCCTACATGGGCATTCACGTCACGCTCACCGGCGTGCGCGGTGCTTTCGCGCCGTTCCTCGGAATGGCGCTCTATCTGGGTTGGAGCAGCGGAGTGGTTCTGCCCGCAATGCCCGGCCTGGGACCGTATCTGTTCATCGTCTCCGCGCTGCTGGGTGTGATGGCGTGGCGCGGCTTCAACACGCTGCGGCACGAAGTCCGAATGGACATACGGCAGTCCTAGGCGGGCTTAGAATGCCGATTATGGAAGCCGCAAAACCGCTGTTCTCGTACCGCAAGTATTGGGCGCATCGCTTCGGTACCGCACCGTTTCTTCCGACTACGCAGGAAGAGATGGACGCGCTCGGCTGGGATTCGTGCGACATCGTCATCGTCACGGGTGACGCATACGTCGATCACCCGAGCTTCGGCATGGCGATCGTCGGGCGGCTGCTCGAAGCGCAGGGATTTCGCGTAGGCGTGATCGCGCAGCCGGATTGGCGAAGCGCCGCGGACTTCGCGCGGCTCGGCCGGCCGAACCTGTTCTATGGCATCACCGCCGGCAACATGGATTCGATGGTGAACCGCTACACCGCCGACCGCCGCGTTCGCAGCGACGACGCGTACACTCCCGGCGGTAAGGCCGGCAGCCGTCCTGATCGCAGCGTGATCGTGTATGCGCAACGCGCGCGCGAAGCGTTCAACGACGTGCCGATCGTCATCGGCGGCATCGAAGCGAGCTTGCGGCGGATCGCGCACTTCGACTACTGGTCGGAGAAAGTGCGCCGCTCGGTGTTACTCGATGCGAAAGCCGACATGCTGCTCTACGGCAATGCCGAACGCGCGCTCGCGGAAGTGGCGCATCGTCTGGCGGCAGGCGAAACGATCGAGACGATCGATGATGTGCGCGGCACAGTGTTCGTACGCAGCGGCGTGCCTGCGGGGTGGATCGAAGTCGACTCTACGCATCTGGATTCGCCCGGCCCCGTAGCGGCACATCCGGATCCGTACGCGATGACACCCTCCGTGCC
The DNA here is from genome assembly GCA_964557875.1 of uncultured Pseudomonadales bacterium. Lineage (GTDB taxonomy): Bacteria > Pseudomonadota > Gammaproteobacteria > Pseudomonadales > Azotimanducaceae > DATJGR01. Next base: position 4,238 of record CAZLDA010000289.1, read on the forward strand.
GGGAGCCGCGCGGCCGGACGAGGTCGTTGGCGACGACGCGCCGCAGGTCGTGCGATTCGTACGCGACGTACCGAGCGCTAAACGCGATGTCAGCGTGATTCGCCTGCCGGCTTACGAGGCAGTGCGTGACGATCCGGTGTTGTACGCGCACGCGTCGCGCATCCTCCACATGGAATCGAACCCCGGCAATGCGCGACCGCTCTTGCAGCGCCACGGTACGCAGGACGTGTGGCTCAACCCGCCGCCGATTCCGTTGACGATGAAAGAGTTCGATGCGGTGTACGAGTTGCCGTATGCACGCGCGCCACACCCGGGGTACGGCGACGCGAAGGTGCCTGCCTGGGAAATGATCCGTTTTTCGGTCGCGATTCAGCGCGGCTGCTTCGGCGGCTGCACGTTCTGTTCGATTACCGAGCACGAGGGTCGCATCATCCAGAGCCGCTCGGAGGCGTCGGTGTTACGTGAGATCGAGATGATTCGCGACACCGTCAAGGGTTTCACTGGAGTGATTTCTGATCTCGGCGGACCCACAGCGAACATGTACCGGCTCGCCTGCAAGAGCCGCGAGATCGAGTCGGCGTGTCGCAGGCCATCATGCGTTTATCCCGGCGTGTGTCCCAACCTCGACACGAACCACACGCCGTTGATCGAGCTTTATCGCAAAGCGCGCGCATTGCCCGGAATCAAGAAAGTGCTGGTCGCGTCGGGCGTGCGCTACGACTTAGCGATCGAGTCGCCGGAGTACGTGAAGGAACTGGCTCAGCATCACACCGGTGGTTATCTGAAGATCGCGCCGGAGGCGATCGGCGAAGGTCCGCTCTCGAAGATGATGAAACCCGGCGTCGGCACGTACTACAGATTCAAAGAGCTGTTCGACAAGTTCTCCAACGAGGCCGGTAAGGAGCAGTACCTGATCCCATATTTCATCGCGGCGCATCCCGGCACCACCGATGAAGACATGCTCGAGCTCGCGCTGTGGTTGAAGCAGAACGGTTACCGCGCCGATCAGGTGCAGGCGTTTCTGCCCGGACCGATGGCCACCGCGACCGCGATGTGGCACTCGGGCAAGAATCCGTTGCGCAAGGTCACCCGCGACTCGGAAGAGGTGGTGGCGGTGAAAGGGCTGAAGCAGCGTCGGTTGCACAAGGCGTTCCTGCGCTACCACGATCCCAACAACTGGCCGCAGCTGCGCGAGGCGCTGCATCGTATGGGCCGCGCCGACCTGATCGGTAACGGCAAGAAACACCTCGTACCGCGTTTCCAACCGAAGGACACCGGCAGCGGCGAAGGCAATCGCAAGCGGCCGTTCCGCACGCAACACGTCCGCTGATTCCGGGCTCGACAACAGCCGCTGCGATACACCATCCTCGCTGAATCACCATTCGTGCGAAGAGGTCGAAAAGCATGACAACGCAAGCGATGCTTCCGGGCCGACTCGGCTCCCCGTCCATGAACCTGCGCGACGATCCGCGCGCAGATCCGCGCATGCTCGCAGCAATGGCGTCGCTCGGTCTCGATGTAAGGGGCGAGCCGCCGCCGATCGATGCCAGTGC
>CAZLDA010000290.1:0-4750 GCA_964557875.1 uncultured Pseudomonadales bacterium
GTTGACCGCGCGCGTTTCGTTGTCCGATGGCCGCGCATTGGCGGGATGCTGCCGCATCGTTGCCGCGCCTGTGGCCGCAACGACCGCGCCTGCTACTGCCGCGCTTTCTACTGACGGAGCAACTTCTATTGACGGAGTGACGTGGCGTCTCACTGCACTTCGCGGCCTCGACGCAAAGGCGCTGCACGTCGGCGAAGAACCGGTAACGGCCCGCTTTCAGGACGGACGCGTCAGCGGCTTCTCGGGCTGCAACCGGTTCTTCGGCGGCTACACGCTCGACGGTGATCGCCTCGTGATCGGCCAACTGGCCGGTTCGATGATGATGTGCCCCGAAGCGTCGATGACGCTGGAGCACGCGTTGACCGGTTCGCTTGCAGGAACATTTCAGTACGCCGTCAAGGGGCAGACGCTCACGCTGCGCAGCGGGACCGAACCGGTGCTGACGTTCGAAGCGATGCCCCCGCCGTCGCTCGAAGGCGTTACGTGGAAGGTCACCGGCTTCAACAACGGCCGCAGCGCGGTCGTCAGTCCGCTGACGGGAACGACGCTGTCACTCACCTTCAAAGATGGCGCGATTACGGGAACCGCCGGCTGCAATACCTTCCGGGCGCCCTATACCGCCGGACCCGGAACGATCTCAGTCGGCCAAGGAGTGGCCACGCTACGAGCGTGTGTCGGCGAAGGCGTCGACCAACAGGAGCGTGAATTCCTATCGGCGTTGCAGTCGGCCACGGTCTGGACCGTGGACGGCCGAATGCTCGACATGCACCGTCCCGATGGGGAACGCGTGCTGACTGCATCGCCGGTCGCCAACTAGTCCGCCCCCATATCCATATGACCACGCGCATCTGGTTCGTCGTTGCCATGAGCGTCGTCGCGATTGCTGCGGCGCTGCTCGTCGCCGCGATGCCGCAACCGTTGGACTATCACGACTTCGCCGATCACCGCGTAGCGTTCGGCATCAACAACGTCTGCGATGTCGTATCGAATGGCGCCTTTCTGATCGTGGGCGCAGTGGGATTGGCGATTACGCTCGGTCCGCGCGCGCGGTTTCAGTACAGCGTCGAGCGATGGCCGTACGCCATCTTCTTTTTCGGGGTGCTGACGACGGCGGCCGGTTCGGCTTACTACCACCTGGCGCCCGACAACGAGACGCTGTTCTGGGACCGGTTGCCGATGACCGTTGCGTTCATGGCGCTGGTCGCAAGCCAGATCGTCGACCGCATCAACGTGCGCGTCGGGCTCGGCTTGTTGATCCCGATGCTCATCCTGGGCGCCGCATCCGTCATCTACTGGCGCATCACCGCACGTGCGGGCGACGGCAATGTCATGCCTTACGGAATTCTGCAGGCGTACTCGGTGTTCGTGCTGCTTTTAATGGCGACGATGCCGTCGCGCTACACGCGCGGCAACGATTTCTACTGGGTGTTCGCGTGGTATGTACTCAGCAAACTGCTCGAAACGTGCGATAAACCGGTGATGGAATGGAGTCATGTCGTCAGCGGCCACACGCTGAAACATCTCGCCGCCGCGATCGCGCCTCTTGTCGTCTGTCGGATGCTGCTGCGCCGGACGCTGGTGGAAACACCGTCGTCCGCTGATCCCGTAAACCGCTGATCCAGGAGTGCTACCGTTCGCGTGCTGCTGGTTGAAGACGACCGGATGATCGCCGACGGGGTGCAAACCGCGTTGCGGCAGGACGGTTATAGCGTGGATTGGGTGGGCGACGGCGCGGCCGCATCGGATGCGCTGCGTGCGTCGCCGTTCGATCTCGTGCTGCTCGACTTGGGCTTACCCCGACGCGACGGATTGTCCGTGTTGCGCGAACTGCGCGAACGCCGCGACCGAACGCCGCTGATCGTTCTGACCGCGCGCGACGAAGTGCGCGACCGCGTCGCCGCACTCGACGCCGGTGCCGACGATTACCTCGTGAAGCCGTTCGATCTCGACGAACTAGCGGCACGCATGCGCTCGGTGCTGCGACGGGCCGCAGGTCGTGGCGAACCGAGCATCGAGCACAACGGCATCCGCCTCGATCCCGTGACACACGAGGTATTCAAGGGCGGCGCCTCAGTGCAACTGTCGGCGCGCGAGTTCGCGGTGCTCGAAGCGTTGATGCAGCGACCCGGTGCAGTCCTTTCGCGGGCGAAGCTCGAAGATCGCCTCTACGGTTGGGACGACACGATCGAGAGCAACGCAATCGAGGTGTACATTCACGCGCTGCGCCGCAAGCTCGGCGCCGACGCGATCCGTACGCTGCGCGGGGTCGGCTACTTCGTGCCGCGCGAATGACCTCACTGCGCGCTCGCCTTCTCGCCGGGCTGCTGGCCGTCGTGATTGCGGTGTCGCTGCTCGCCGGGTTCATCACCTACTGGCGCGTACTCGACGAAACCTCGACGTTGTTCGACTACCAGTTGCGGCAGATGGCGCTGTCGCTGCGCAATCAGATCTCGATCGCACCGCGCGTCGAACTGCCGCCGGAGCAGGGCGACAGCGATTTCGTCATTCAGATCTGGGATATATTCGGCGCGCGCGTTTATCTTTCGCGCCCCGGCCTGCCGATGATCAATCGAGCCACGCTCGGCTACGACGACGTGACGCTGCAGCGCGAGCGCTGGCGGGTGTACAGCCTGCAAACCAGCGACGGCGTGATTCAGGTTGCACAACCGTGGCGCGTACGTGAACGGCTGGCCGGCGAAGCAGCGCTGCGCGTCGCACTGCCCCTCTTGTTGCTGCTACCGCTGATGGCGGCGGCGGTTGCGTGGATCGTCGGCCGCAGCCTGGTGCCGTTGAAGCGCGTCACCGCGGAAGTGCAGCGTCGCGACGTACACAGTCTGACGAGCATCGAAGCGACGGATCTTCCGCAGGAAGTGGCGCCGCTCGTCGGCGAATTGAACCGGCTGCTGGCGCGCCTGGCCGAAGCCATCGATGCGCAGCGCGCCTTCGTCGCCGATGCCGCACACGAGCTGCGTTCGCCGTTGACCGCGCTGCGGCTGCAGCTTCAGCTGCTGGCGCGCGCGCCGGACGAAGCGGCCCGCGACGCGGCGCGCGAAAAGCTGGGCGCTGCAATCGAACGCTCGATGCATCTGGTGGAACAGTTGCTCACGCTCGCACGCAACGAACCCGAAGGTGCGCGAAGCCAGCTGCAACCCAGCCGTCTAAAACGGCTGGCGCTGGACGAAGTGGCGCGCGTAGGCATTGCCGACGCGCACGCGCTTGCTGCCGCGCGCGGTACGGAACTGAGTCTGGACGCGCCCCATAGTGTCGTCGTTCAGGGCGATTCAGATGCGCTGCGCATCCTGGTGCGAAACCTGATCGACAATGCCGTGCGCTATACCCCCGCCAACGGCCGTGTCCGGGTGCAAGTTGCCGCAGAAGCGAGCGGCGGTGCGCGCATTGAAGTCGATGACACCGGCCCCGGCATTCCACCGGCCGAGCGCGAACGCGCGTTCGACCGCTTCTTCCGGCGCGACGGTTCTGCCGAAGGCGGCAGCGGCCTGGGTCTCGCGATCGTCAAGGCCATTGCAGACCGGCACGGTGCGAAGGTGGCGCTCGGAGAATCGCCGCTCGGAGGGCTACGCGTCACGGTGACGTTTCCGCCGCAGCGAACCGAACCGGTTTAGCAGCCGGTTCCCTTTAAGACTGGCTTAAGAAGCGCGGCGGAAGCTGGCGGCACATTTGATGCTGCATGCAGCAAGGAGTCTCCGATGCGATTCAGAAAGTCCACCACCGCGGTTGCGGCGGTTGCCGTCTTCGTAGCCGGTGCCGCAAGCGGACTGACGGCCCCCGCAATGCTTAAGACGGGTATGCAAGCCACAGCGTCGGCCCCGTCGGCGCGCGAAACCCCGCAACCGGGACCGATTCCGCTCGGCACCGCGCCGAACTATCGCGCGATCGTGGCGCAGAGCGGTCCCGCGGTGGTCGGTATCACCACCGAGAGCGAAGCCAGAGCAGCTGACGCGAGCATGGGGCCGGGCATGGGTCGAGGCTTCGATGGCGATGACCCGTTCTCGCAGTTCTTCCGTCAGATGCCGATGCCGCGCAACAACGTTCCGCAGCGCGGGCTCGGCTCGGGCTTCATCATCAGCGCCGACGGAACGATTCTGACCAACGCGCACGTGGTGCGCGATGCCAAGCGCGTCACCGTGAAGCTGGCCGATCGCCGCGAGTTCGAAGCGAAGGTGCTCGGTGTCGACACGGTCACCGACATCGCGGTGTTGAAAATCGACGCACGCGATCTGCCCACGGTACGCGTCGGCGATGCCGACCAACTCGAGGTGGGCGACTACGTGCTTGCGATCGGTCAGCCGTACGGCTTCGAAGAAAGCGCGAGCGCCGGCATCGTCAGCGCGAAGCGACGTTCGCTGCCGGGCGATTCTTCCGTGCCGTTCATTCAGACCGACGTGGCCGTGAATCCCGGTAACTCCGGCGGTCCGCTGTTCGATTCGAGCGGCGCCGTCGTCGGCATCAACTCGCAGATTTACAGCAACACGGGCGGCTACGAAGGCGTTTCGTTCGCGATTCCGATCAACCTCGCGCTGCAGATACAGGACCAGATCGTCACGCACGGCAAAGTGGAGCACGCGCGCCTCGGCGTGGGCGTGCAGCCGTTGGGGCAGCAGTTGGCCGACTCGTTCAAGCTCGACAATCCTTCCGGTGCGCTGGTGGCGAAGGTGGATAGCGGCAGCGCCGCAGAGCGCGCGGGCCTCCTCGGCGTCGCGGACCTCGCAGTAGCGCGACCGGTCGATGT
>CAZLDA010000290.1:4760-5785 GCA_964557875.1 uncultured Pseudomonadales bacterium
AGCGCCGCAGAGCGCGCGGGTATCCAGAGCGGCGATGTGATTCTCAAGTTCAATGGCGAACCGCTGACCAGCGCAGGCGACCTTTCCGCCAAGGTCGGTATGGCGCGCCCCGGCGACAAGGTCACGCTCGATATCTGGCGCGACGGCAAGCCGATGACGATCAAGGCCACGCTTGGAAGCGCCGATCAGTTTGCGTCTGCCGATGACGGCGGCGGTCCCGCGACGGATCAGGCACGTCTGGGTCTTGCGGTACGCCCGCTGACGCCGCAGGAACGCGATCAGGCCGGCGTGCCCGGCGGACTGCTCGTAGAAGACGCGCGTGCACCGGCCGCTGCCGCCGGCATCCAACCCGGCGACGTAGTGCTCTCAGTGGACGGTTCACCCGTGAACACCGTGAAGGAACTGCGCGAGAAGATCGGCCAGCACGACAAGCAGGTTGCGCTGCTCGTGCAACGCGGTGAGTCACGCATCTTCGTTCCGGTGCAGTTGGGTTGAGGTACGGTCGAGGCCGAACTCGACGCGTGGATGTAGCAGTTCCACTCGGCGGGTTCGGCTTCGACCCTTCGCGAATCAGCGCGCCGTCGTGATGACAGCGCGTGAGAATGAATGCAGACTCGCCACGATTCAGCAGATCGCGCCGACGACGGTGCGTGTCAACTAACGAGGCGGTTTATGCAGAAGCTCAATGGGCGACGTGTCGGCGTGGCGGCGTGCGTGTCGGTGGTGATCGCGATGATGGTTGGATGCGAAGCCCCCGCGCCGCAGCGTTCCACTCCCCAGCACTCAACGATCACCTACGGTCGCATTACGGCGGTCGACCGGGTGAACCTCGAAAACGCAGGCGCTCAGACGGCGGGTGCGCTCGTCGGGGGCAGCCTGGGCATGTTGTCCGGCTCGGGACAGTCGTCCAGCAATCGCGCTCTGCGCGGCGTCGGCGGTGCGTTCGCCGGCCAACAACTCGCACGTGCGATGAGCAACGAGCAGGGATTCCGATACACGATTCTCTCGAACGGCCGCACCTTCAC
>CAZLDA010000291.1:0-5753 GCA_964557875.1 uncultured Pseudomonadales bacterium
GCGGCGCAATAGGCGATTCGCGATGCGCGGCGTGCCGCGCGATCGTCCCGCCACCGCAACGGCGCCGTCATGTTCGAGACGCACGCCCAACTTTTCCGCCGACCGCATCGCAATCTGGGTCAACTCGCCGACGGTGTAGAACTCGAGGCGCTGCACGATGCCGAAGCGGTCGCGCAGCGGTGACGTCAACAGACCCGCGCGCGTCGTCGCACCCACGAGCGTGAATGGCGGAACGTCGAGCTTGATCGATCGCGCGGCGGGACCTTCGCCGATGACGATGTCGATCTGAAAGTCTTCCATCGCCGGATACAGAATCTCCTCGACGACCGGACTCAGGCGGTGGATCTCGTCGATGAAGAGCACGTCGCCGACATCCAGGTTCGTGAGCAGCGCTGCCAGATCACCGGCTTTCTCCAGCACCGGACCCGAGGTGCTCTTCAACGCGCCCGACATTTCATTCGCGATGATGTGCGCGAGCGTTGTTTTGCCGAGACCGGGCGGCCCGAAGATCAGCGTGTGATCGAGCGGTTCGCGACGACGGCGCGCTGCCTCGATGAATACCGACATCTGCTCTTTGACCACGGACTGACCGATGTATCCGGCGAGCGTGGTCGGCCGCAGCGCGCGATCGAGGGCGACTTCATCGCCCGGATCGCGACCGGAAACGAGGCGGTCGGGCTCGATCGTCATGACTGCACCGCAGGACACGCTCCGCTGCAGCAACTGCAAAGACGCGTGCCGATCATGCTTCCTGCCCGATCATGCGCTTGAGTGCGATGCGTACTACGTCTTCGGTCGACTGACCCTGCACATACGCGTTGCCGATCGCACGGCTCGCTTCGGCCGGCCGGTAACCGAGTTTGATCAAGGCACGTTCGGCCTCTTCGATCACGTGTCGAGCCGCATCGGCCACTTTCGGCCGCGTGATTTCCGGGATCAGCACGAGGCGTTCGATGCGGTCTTTCAGTTCCACGACGAGTCGTTCAGCGGTCTTGCGACCGACGCCGGGCAGTTTCACCAGACGCCCGATGTCGGAGTCGCGGATGCAACGCGCGAGATCGACGACGTCCATACCCGACAACAGATTCAGTGCGAGTTTCGGACCGACGCCACTGATCTTGATCAGCGTGCGGAACAGATCGCGTTCACCGCGAGTTTCGAATCCGTACAAGGAGTGCGCGTCTTCGCGAACGCTCATGTGCGTGAACAGAACAACGTCTTGGCCGACTCCAGGCAACGCACTCAGCGTGTTCGCGGTAACATCCAGTTCGTATCCGATTCCCGCGACGTCCACCATCACGGTGTATTCGTCCAGCGAGATCAGTGTGCCTCGAATTCGCCCGATCATCCTTGTCAGCCGACGCTACGCGTGCCGTGAGTATTGATGTGGCAAATGGCAATGGCAAGCGCATCGGCCGCGTCTGCAGAGGGCGAAGCGTTGAGATTGAGTAAACGACACACCATGTGTTGTACCTGATATTTCGTTGCGCCGCCGGTTCCTGTCACGGCTTGTTTGACGCGCCTCGCGGCGTACTCCGCAACGGGCAATCCGACAGTAACGACAGCGGCGAGCGCAGCACCGCGCGCTTGTCCGAGCTTCAACGCCGAACTCGCGTTGCGCGCCATGAACACCTGTTCGACAGCCGCCGCGTCGGGAGCGAGCTCCCGAATCAAAGAGGCAACGCCCTCGTAAATCTCGCCGAGGCGCGACGGCACATCGATGCTCGTGGTGCGTATGCAGCCGCTCGCGATGTAAACGGATTTGCCGCGGCGCACTTCGATCACGCCGTAGCCGGTGACACGCGATCCCGGATCGATGCCGAGAATGCGCGTCACCGTTGCATCACCTTATCGCAGGCGAATGTGCAGCTCGCGAAGCTGATGTTCGTCCACTGCGGTCGGCGCCGCCGTGAGCGGACACGCCGCGGTCTGCGTTTTCGGAAATGCGATGACGTCGCGAATTGCGCCGGCACCGACCATCAGCATGACGAGCCGGTCGACACCGAGTGCAATGCCGCCGTGCGGCGGACAACCGTACTTCAGCGCGTCGAGCAGAAATCCGAAACGCGATTCCGCCTCCTGGCCGAGCTGCAGCGATTCGAACACCGCTTTCTGCATTTCGTTGCGGTGCATCCGGATCGAACCGCCGCCGAGTTCATATCCATTCAGCACAACGTCGTAAGCCCGCGCGTGCGCAGCCTCCGGGTTTGCGAGCAGTTCTTCGACGGTGCACGCGGGACTGGTGAACGGATGGTGCATCGCTTCGAGGCGACCTTCCTTACCACGTTCGAACATCGGCCAGTCGACGATCCAGCACGGCGCCCAGCGGTTTTCGATGAGGCCGAGGTCCGCGCCGAGCTGATTGCGCAACGCTCCGAGCGCGCCGTTGACAATGGCCGCCTGGTCGGCCCCGAAGAACACCACGTCGCCCGCGACGGCCTTCGCCCGGTCGAGAACAGCCTCGATCACCGGCTCGGGCAGGAACTTCAGAATCGGCGATTGCAGACCGGCCACACCGGTACCGCGCTCGTTCACCTTTATATAGGCGAGACCTTTCGCGCCGTACCGGGCGACGAAGTCTGCGTACCCGTCGAGTTCTTTACGCGACAGGCGCCCTGCACCGGGCGCGCGCAATGCGGCCACACGCCCCTTCGGATCGTTGGCCGGCGCGTTGAAGACTTTGAACTCCACCGATTTCACGAGGTCGGCGATGTCGACCAGTTCGAGCGGGTTGCGCAGGTCAGGTTTGTCGATCGCGTAACGCCGCATCGCTTCGTCGAACGTCAGCGTGGGGAACTTCGGCAACTCGATGCGCAGCACCTCGGCAAACAGGCTGCGCACCATACCTTCGGTCAACGCCATGATGTCGTGCTCGTCGACGAACGATGCTTCGATGTCGATCTGCGTGAACTCCGGCTGCCGGTCGGCGCGCAGATCTTCGTCGCGGAAACAGCGCGCGATCTGATAGTACTTGTCCATTCCCGACATCATCAGCAGCTGCTTGAACACCTGCGGCGACTGCGGCAACGCGAAGAACTGCCCGGGATGAGTGCGACTGGGCACGAGATAGTCGCGCGCGCCTTCCGGCGTTGCACGCGTGAGAATCGGCGTCTCGATCTCGGTGTAGCCGGCCGTTTCCAGATAACGGCGCACCGACGAGAGAATCGTCGCGCGCATCCGCAACCGCTGCTGCATTTCGGGGCGGCGCAGATCGAGATAGCGATAGCGCAGCCGAATGTCGTCACCGGCGTCGGAATAATCGTCGAGCTGGAACGGTGGTGTCAGCGAAGAGTTCAGAATCTCGAGCGTGCGCCCAAGCACTTCGATCTCGCCGGTCTTCATGTCGGGATTCACCGTGCCGCTCGGCCGCAACCGCACGCGTCCGGTGATGCGCAGCACGTATTCGTTCCTGACCTTGTCGGCGGTTGCGAAGCTGTCTTCGACGTCGGGGTCGTAGACGACTTGCAGGATGCCACTGCGATCGCGGACATCGAGGAAGATCACGCCGCCGTGATCGCGACGTCGATGGACCCAACCACAAAGCTCTACTTCGCGATCGACATGCGACGCGTCGAGTTCGCCACAATAGTGACTGCGCATTGAAAACGTCCTAGGGGAAAGTCGCGCGGGGCGGCAGCCTATCACAACTGAGAGGCCTGCCGCTGCGCTCGGCCAATGAATGCGCTGGGGAAACGGTCTCGCGCGTCAGGTCTTGGACGACTTGTCGGTGCTGCCTTTCGATTTGCTTTCGCTCTTCGGCGCACTTTTGGGCGACCCATTCGCACCCTTTTTGGTGCCCTTCTCACCACTCTTCTCACCAGCACCGCTCGAAGACTTCGTCGAACTCTCGGATGCGCTGCTCGCGCTCGACTTGGCATCGCTCTTCTCGGACTTACTCGACGAGCTGCTCGACGAACCGCTCGCGGAACCGCCGGACGTGTCACTCGATGTCGAATCGCCGCCTGAATCGCTGCTGCTTGCAACGTTCTTCTTGTCGCCGGATTTGAAGTCGGTCTCGTACCAACCGCCACCCTTCAGCCGGAACGCAACTGCGGAGATCTTCTTCTTCAGCAGGTCTTTTCCACACGAAGGACACTGCGTGAGAGGTGGTTCGCTCATTCTCTGCAGCGATTCGAATTCGTATTCGCAGCCTTCGCATTGATATTCGTAAATCGGCATGTTCAAAAAACCCTTCGATGACTCGTCAAACGCTGCAAGCGTTTTATCAATGAAAAATCAGGTCCGGCGCACTCGTTGGAAGTTGGAAGAAGCGTGTCGTTAGCGCCGGCAACCATCGAGCGGCGCATAGGATAATGAAAAAAGCGTGCGAAAACATTGAAAAAAGCCGTGTCGTTCCTTGCTAGGTATAAATGAATGCAGTATAAAGCGCGCTCATTGGGGAGCCGATGAACGCTGTTTTCGCTAAGGATCCTCATAAGTGATGGGTTGGATGTCCGTCGCGTAGTCGCGCCGATTCAATCAGCCCCGACTGCAACTAGATAAGGGAATTCGAATGGCAAAGAAAAAGGCTCCTGCTAAGAAGAAAGCGCCCGCAAAGAAAAAAGCGCCTGCAAAAAAGAAGAAAGCCCCTGCGAAACGCAAGGCAATCCGTAAAGCCGCCGCCCGCAAGTCCGTCAAGAAATCCGCTGCAAAGAAAGCCGCTCCAAAAGCCTCAAAAGGTCCAGTCACGCAAAAGATGACGAAGACCGGCATCCTGAACGAGATCGCCAGCGCCACCTCACTGACGCGCAAACAGGTCGACTCGGTCATCGAAGAACTGGAAGCGCTGATCAAGCGTCACATCAGCAAGAAAGGCGTGGGTGAATTCACTCTGCCTGGCCTGCTGAAAGTGCGCGCAGTGAAACGCCCCGCAACGAAGAAACGTCTCGGTCGCAACCCGGCAACGGGTGCAGAAATCATGATCCCGGCGAAGCCGGCATCGATTCGCGTCCGCGTTGCTGCGTTGAAGCGCCTCAAGGAAATGGTCGGCTGATCGTCGACCCACTCCGATTGAAAGGGCCGGTAAATCGGCCCTTTTTTTCGACCGTTTTTCGATTGGCAGAACGCGAACCGCTCGCGGACCGCTAGAATGCCGCCACGGTTTCAGGACCATTAGAGACATGCGCGCGAGTCAGTTGCTGATTCCCACACTGAAAGAAACACCGGCGGATGCCGACATCCCCAGCCATCGCTTCATGCTGCGCGCGGGCCTCATCCGCAGACTCGCCGCGGGCATGTATACCTGGCTGCCGCTCGGCTTACGTGTGTTGCGCAAGGTAGAAGCGATCATCCGCGAAGAGATGGATCGCAGCGGCGCGCAGGAAGTGTTGATGCCGTTCGTTCAGCCTGCCGAGCTGTGGCTGGAATCCAAACGCTGGGAACAGATGGGACCGGAGATGCTCCGGCTACAGGATCGCCACGCGCGCGATTTCTGTCTCGGCCCTACGCATGAAGAGGTAATCACCGACATCGTTCGTCGCGAAGTACAGAGCTACAAGCAGCTGCCCTGCAACCTGTATCAGATCAACCTGAAGTTTCGCGACGAAATCCGGCCGCGTTTCGGCGTGATGCGCGCGCGTGAATTCACGATGAAGGACGCCTACTCCTTCCACCTCGATCAGGAGTCGTTCGACGCAACGTATGCCGAGATGTATGCGTGCTACGGAAGAATCCTGTCGCGCATGCAACTCGACTTCCGTGCAGTACTCGCCGACACAGGCAACATCGGCGGCAGCCTGTCGCATGAGTTCCAG
>CAZLDA010000292.1:0-5722 GCA_964557875.1 uncultured Pseudomonadales bacterium
TTCTCGGCACGGCAGGTTTCACCGCTGCGCTCGCGGTCGACAAGCTCGAAGCATCGGGCATGCGGCCGGGTAGTGGGCCTGTGTTGGTGACTGGCTCCACCGGCGGCGTGGGTTCGGTGGCCGTGATGTTGCTCACGCGGCTCGGTTACGAGGTCGCGGCCGTCACGGGAAAGGCGACCCAGCACGACTTCCTAAAGGGGCTCGGCGCCAAGGAAGTGCTCGGCCGCGAAGCGCTGATCGAAGGTGCCAATCGTCCGATGCTGAAAGAACGTTGGGGTGGCGTCGTCGACACCGTTGGCGGCGACATCCTGTTCAATGCAGTGAAGTCGCTGAAATACGCATGCAGCCTCGCAGCGTGCGGGCTGGTTGCATCGCCGCAGTTCGCAGCGTCCGTGCTGCCGTTCATTCTGCGGCACGTCAATCTTCTCGGCATCGACTCGGTGCAGCTTCCGCTCGCGGAAAAGGCACGGATCTGGAACAAGCTGGGCGACGCGTGGAGATTGGAAGGGCTTGCCGCGCTGAAGGTGGATTTCACGCTGCAAACCATATCTTCCGGGATCGACCGGATACTGGCTGGCGAAATGGTGGGTAGGGGTGTGTTGGATCTTCGCGCCTGAGCGAAACCGTCAGCTGTCAACTTCGACGTAAACGGTCCGATACCGCGATAGGGCTCGGGTATCGGAATATCACGATGTACGTCGAGATGATGAACGTCAGCACGGTGGCGCCCTGCACGACGTGTGAAGCCGGCTCGCTCATGAGAGTCAGGCTCGTCGCGAGGTACGCCACCAGAAGCGAGAACTCGCTCGTTTGACCGAGACGGACTCCGGCTTCCCACGCGACCTTCGTAGAATCCCCCTGAAGAGTGATCAGCCAGCGAAACACGACGGGTTTCAGGCCAATCAGCAGCAGGGCGAGTACGAGCGTGGGCACTGCGACTTGAATGAGAAGATCGAAGTGGACCGCAGCGCCGACCGAAAAGAAGAACATCACCAAGAAAAAGTCGCGGAGCGGTCTGAGACTCTCGGCGATGTACTGTGCAATCGGACTCGTTGCCATCGAAACGCCTGCCACGAAGGCGCCGATTTCGAGCGATAGACCGATTGCCTTAGCGCCGCTCGCAACAGCTAGGCACCAGCCGATCGCCGCCAGGAAGATGAACTCGTGGAATGCGTCGAACTTGTGCATGAGCGGCAGGACGACGAACCGCACGACTACGAATGCGACGATAACGAGCGACGGTAGTGCAACGAACACTTCGATGACGCTATCCAACGCGTCGGCGACGGACGTGCCGCGCCCGGACAAGATGATCAGCGCGAGAATCGCGATTAGATCCTGAATGAGCAATAGGCTGACCACCAACTCTCCGATGTGGCGGTGGTGCAAGACCGTTGTCGGTAACAGCTTCAGGCCGACGATGGTGCTCGAGAACATACATGCAGTGCCTGCCACCGTCGCGTCGATCCACGTGAACCCGAATACACGCATGACGCCGACAGTCGCGACGAAGAAGATCAGCGAGCTGACCACCGCCGTGACGACGGCAGAGCCGACCATATTGCGCAGCTTCGACGGCTGCAAATCGAGGCCGACGAGAAACAGCAGGAAGATGATTCCGAACTCCGAGATCTCGGACACCATCGACGCGTCGTTCACCCAGCCGAGACCATGCGGACCGGCGATGCCGCCGACCGCAACGTAAGCCACGAGCAAGGGTTGACGCGTGTACAGTGCTGCGGCCGCGAGTACGGCCGCGCCGACGAAGATCAGAAAAAACGATTCGACGATCTCGCCGTGCATCGGTAGCCGATTGCACCAGTTACATAGAGGTGCGATCGATTATGACAGCTGGCCCGGTGTGCTACACGGGGCGGACGCTACTTTCGACCGCGTGCGAGGCGTCTGAATGCGGGGCGTGGATCGATCACCGACCCTTGATAGAAATCCGTCAGCGTGCGCATTGCAGCGAGTGCGACTGCGGGATCGTGGCCATCGGGGAGCTGATACGAGTCGATGCCGCAGCGGCGCATGTACTGCAGCACGTCTTCGTGAACTTCGCCGATCGCGCGGAGTTCGCCGGTGTATCTGAAGCGGGTGCGAAGCAGTACCGCTAACGACAAGCCGCGGCCGTCGTTCATAGCGGCGAATCTGATCGCGATCAAGGGCACTTTCGACAACAGCGGCTCAATCTTGTCGGGTTCGCCGTCGCCGGGCAGCCAGATCCCAACGACGCCCGCAGTGCCGAACAGCGTTTCCGCATGCGCGAGCGCATATTCCGCGGGAACTATCGTGTGCGGTGCAACCGTGTCATCGGCGATGTCCTCGCGCAGAACCCAATCGTCTGTGACTACGCGGCCGTCTTTAATGAGTGTTGGAATAGACGCGCTCCTTGAAGGGTTCGATCCCGATACGACGATAGCAATCGAGAAAACGCTCATCCTCTTCCCGTTTATCGACATACACCTCGAGGATCTGCTCAATCACGTCGGGTACGGAACCGCGCGCAAACGACGGGCCGATGATCTCGGCGATCGACGAATCTCGTCCGGCGCTGCCACCGAGCGAAATCTGATACCACTCTTCGCCTTTCTTATCGACGCCGAGAATGCCGATGTGGCCAACATGATGGTGGCCGCATGCATTCATGCATCCGGAGATGTTCAGGTTTATGTCGCCGAGGTCGTACAGATAGTCCGCATCGTCGAAGCGTTGCTGAATCGCCTCTGCGATCGGAAGCGACTTCGCGTTTGCGAGCGAACAGTAATCGCCGCCCGGGCAGCAGATGATATCGGTCAGCTTTGCGAGGTTCGCAGACGCGAGCCGCTGTTGGCGCGCCAGCTGCCATAGCGTCAGCAAATCACGTTCGCGAACGTCCGGCAGAACGAAGTTCTGTTCGTGGCTGATGCGAATCTCACCGAAGCCGAATTGGTCTGCCCAGTCGGCGACCGCGTCCATCTGCACGTCGGTAACGTCGCCAGGCGCCACACCGGTTACTTTTGTCGACAGAGTCACGATCGCGTATCCGGCGCGCTTGTGCGGCGCTACGTTCGTATGTACCCAACGACTGAACTCGGGATCGGCGAGACGCGCTGCGGCCAGCGAATCGTCGCCTTCGAGTTGCTCGTACGGTGGCGGGGCAAAGGCGGCAATGGTGCGATCGATCTCTTCTCGAGTCAGCGTCGTGGGGCCGTCCTTCGAGTGCACCCACTCGGCTTCTACGTGCTGACGGAACACCTCGGGGGACATTGCCCGAACGAGGATCTTGATGCGCGCCTTGTGCTTGTTGTCGCGTCGGCCGTAGCGGTTGTAGACGCGCAGAATGCTCTCGAGATATGTCAGCAGATGTACATCGGGCAACGACTCGCGAATCAGACTGCCGAGTATTGGCGTACGCCCTAACCCGCCGCCGACTTTCACATCGAACACGACCTGACCGTTGGCGTCGCGGCGTGCTTCGAGGCCTATGTCGTGAATGTCGATCGCGGCACGGTCGCTTGTCGATCCATTGATTGCGATCTTGAACTTGCGCGGCAGCCAGTCGAATTCCGGATGTGCGGTAGACCATTGCCGGATCAGTTCGCAGTACGGTCTTCCATCGACTACTTCATCGGCTGACACGCCGGCGAACTGATCGGCGGTTACGTTGCGGATGCAGTTGCCGCTGGTCTGGATCGCGTGCATCTGCACCGTTGCGAGGTCGGCAAGGATGTCGGGTACTTCTGCGAGGTCGGGCCAGTTGAACTGCATGTTCTGACGGGTGCTGAGGTGTCCATAGCCCCGGTCGTAATAGCGCGCGATGTGCGCGAGCATTCGAAGCTGGCGCGACGCGAGGGTGCCGTACGGAACGGCAATCCGAAGCATCGGCGCCAGGCGCTGGATATACAGGCCGTTGCGCAGGCGCAGGTGCAGGAAATCGGCGTGCGACAGCGTGCCGTCGATGTATCGCTGCGTCTGGTACCGAAACTGCGCCACTCTCTCGTCGACAAAGTGCTGGTCGAATTCGTCGTATCGATACATGGATCAGGGATCGAATTGCGGATGGCCGCGAACGTTACCAAGACCGCGGAATCGAAAGAACTAACCAATGTCTCTATCAATAGAACGGATTGAGTCGTCCTGAAGGCTGGTCTACACTCGCGCGCGATTTCTCAATCAGAACCGCGAGGGCGCTGTGTCCAATCCCGAATCCAAGCACTGGAGCGATGAAAAAGCCGATGTCGTGGCGGTGCTGACGATCTTCATTTCGCTGGTTCTTGCGGCAATACACTTCATTTCCACTCCGGTCTGATCCGCCTTGCTCAGTACGCCAGGTTGGGTCTGAGCCAGCGTTCCACTTCCTCGATCGGCACACCCTTTCGACGGGCGTAGTCTTCGACCTGGTCGCGGCCGATTTTGCCCACTCCGAAGTAACGGGATTCAGGGTGCGAGAAGTACCAGCCGGCGACTGCGGCCGCGGGCAACATCGCGAAGTGCTCAGTCAACTTCATGCTTGCCCGTTCGGGTTCGAGCAAGGCAAACAGCGTTGCCTTCTCTGTGTGGTCAGGACACGCCGGATAACCCGGCGCCGGTCGAATGCCCCGATAGCCTTCTGCAATCAGCTCATCGGCTGACAGGGTCTCGTCGCGGCTGTAGCCCCAGAACTCTTTGCGTACGCGCTCGTGCAGGCGTTCGGCGAACGCTTCCGCCAGCCGATCCGCGAGCGCCTTCAGCATGATCGCGTTGTAGTCGTCGTTGGCGGCCTCGAATTTGGCCACGCGCGTTTCGATGCCGGTTCCCGCATTGACGGCAAAGGCGCCGATGTAGTCGACGTGCGGCGCCGGAGCGACGAAGTCGGCGAGGGAGAAGTGCGGACCATCCGCACCCTTCTTCGACTGTTGGCGTAGATGGTGCAACGTTGCGATCGGTGTATGAGCTTCGGTGCCGTCGAACAGGTCGATATCGTCGCTACCTGAACGCTGCGCCCGCCAGAAGCCAAATACACCATTCGCGCTGATCCAACGTTCGTCGATGATTCGACGCAACATGGCTTGCGCATCGGCGTATACCGCGCGCGCGGCTTCACCGACGATTGGATCGTTGAGAATCCTCGGGAATTTACCGGCAAGTTCCCAGGTCATGAAGAAAGGCGACCAGTCGATGTACTGCGATAGCTCCTCGAGCGAGTAGTTGTTCAGCACCCGCGTGCCGAGGAAACGCGGCGCGACGCTCTGGAACTTCGACCAGTCTATCGCCGGTGCTTCGGCGATCGCGGCAGAGTAGGGCAACAGCACAGTCTTGTCGGCTCGTGCGTTCGAGCGAACTCTTATCGCTTCATATTCGGTTCTCACGTCGGTTACGAACGCGGTCTTCTGTTCATCGGACAGCAGCGCCGAGGCGACGCCGACGCCGCGCGATGCATCGGTGACGTACACCGTTGCGCCGCGCTTATACGCGGGCTCGATCTTCACCGCCGTGTGGGCGCGAGACGTAGTTGCACCGCCGATCAACAGCGGAACATCGAAACCCAAGCGCTCCATTTCCGATGCGACGTGCACCATCTCGTCGAGTGACGGGGTAATGAGACCGGAAAGGCCGATGATGTCGGCGTTTTCGGCGCGCGCGGTCTCGAGGATTCGCTCGCAGGGCACCATCACGCCAAGGTCTATGACCTCGTAGTTGTTGCATTGGAGCACGACGCCGACGATGTTCTTGCCGATGTCGTGCACGTCGCCCTTCACCG
>CAZLDA010000293.1:0-5704 GCA_964557875.1 uncultured Pseudomonadales bacterium
ACACGATGTCCACGCCCGATTCCGCCCATGGCAACTTCACGCCGTATTCGCCGAGGTCGCCCTGCACGTAGCCGGTTAAAACGGTCTGATCGGTGGAACTGGTCTCGTAGTACGACGCGGCGATGTACTGCAAGGCTGCTGGGGTTACGCCTCCGGTCTGGAAGATGTTCCAGGGCACGCAGCTCGGGTCGGTGCCGTCGACGACCGACTGGCACACCACGCCGAGCGTCGGGTCGTTCACCACGTCGAGGGCATTTGCGATGTTGGCGGTGTTGACGTAGTTCGAGTTGCGGATGTTGTTGTCGACCTCCGCATACTGGTACGACACGTCGTAACGCCACGCGGAGTCGATGTCGCCCTTCAGGCCGAACACGCCGCGGTAGTTGTCGTGCTTGATGTCGCCACGGCGCGGCCCACCTTCGACATTGCGGCGGCCGATGTAAGTCGGGAACGCGTCGGTTGGCGCGGTGCAACCCATCGCGCCGACCTGTTGCGCGCTCAGCAACGGGTTGTCGCACTTGATATCCACGGCGAAGTCGTAGAAGAAGCCGGCCGGGGCAAACTGCGCCACCGTCTGGTCGTTCATGAACATCAGCTGAGTGTAGGCAGTGACGTGCTCGCTGACGTCGTAATGCGCGAACGCGCCCAACGTGTAGCGCTTGTCCGGACGCTGATAGTAGCTAGGCGCCGCGTAGTTGTACAAACTGGAAGCGTCCCAGGGCACGAACTCGTTATCGACCATGTTGAAATAGAACGTGGGCGAGTAAAAACTCCCGGCGGCATTGGTTCCCGATCCGCCGCACGCGGCTAGACCCGGGGCCAACGCGCAGCCGCTGTAGTCACGTTCGGACTGCGTCACGCTCTTTATGTTGATGTAACTCGCATATGCGGTGATATTGCCGCGGTCGTCTTCCAGGTTGCCGCCGATGATCATCGTCATGTTCTCGATGTCGCCGTCGCTGATGCCGCCGCTTTGCGGCTTCTGCCCGCTCTCGATCATGCGGTTCGCAGTCACGTTGCCGTTGTTGTCGTGGTAGAAGGCGCTGCGCTGAACGTCGAAGCTGACGCCTTCGAAGTCGTCCTTCATGGTGAAGTTGACGACGCCTGCTACGGCGTCGGAACCGTACGTGGCCGATGCACCGCCCGTCAGTACCTCGACGCGGTTGACCAGCGCTACCGGAATGGAGTTCAGGTCGGGTCCCGTTTGCGTTGAGGCACCCCCGTTGATGTTGATCGGCAGTCTTTTGCCGTCGATCAGCACCAGTGTGCGGATGTCACCCAAGTTGCGAAGCTGCACGGTGGCTGTTCCGTCGGCTTCGATCGATTGGCCCGAGTCCTGATCCGCGTACACCTGCGGCAGGCTGCGCACCGTGTCTTCGACGCGCGGAGAGCCGGTGAACTGGAACTGCTGGGCATCCAATTGCACGACAGGGCTCGAGGAAACTTCGTTCGCGCGCTGGATGCGCGAACCGGTCACCACGATTTCTTCGACGCCCGGATCGGTTGCGTCCGCCGGCTCGGCGGCCATCGCGGACTGGGCCGCGGCGAACACGATCGCGGCGTGCACCGCTGCCGCTAAGGGTCTCTTCTGAAACATAAGTTGTTCCCCTGAATTGTTTTGAAATACAGCGCTTCGCCCGCGAACGCACGAAGCTTACTCCTGTGTGACGAATCAACCGGCCGATCCCTCAACAATTCGTTGCAAAATGTTTCCCAATTGCAACGTTGACCGTCAGGGATGAAAGGATGACCGGATGATGCCTTTTATCTACGGGCGCCCGGACCTAGACTCGCGTGCCGTTTCCCCGCGACCGGTGTTGCCGCGCCATGAAGATGCAAGTGCCGTTCATGCAGTTGCCGATCTGCTTCGATGCGGCGGCGCTGCGGGCCGAGGTGGGGGCGATCGATCCGTTGGCCTGGCGTCCGCATCCGCAGGGATATGCCGGCAACGACGCACTGACGCTGATCGCGACCGATGGCGACCCCGCCAGCGATGCCGCGTCCGGCGTAATGCGCCCGACGGAACACCTCGAACGCAGCCCCTATCTCAAGCGGGTTCTGGCCAGCATCGGCGGAACGTGGGGGCGTACTCGGCTGATGCGGCTGTCCGGACATGCGGAGGTGATGCCGCACGTCGACGTGAACTACTACTGGCGCGAGCGCATCCGCGTGCACGTTCCCATCGTCACTCAGCCCACCGTGCGCTTCGTGTGCGGCGGCGAGCAGGTCAACATGCGCGAGGGCGAATGCTGGATCTTCGATACCTGGCGGCAGCACCATGTGGTGAACGATCACGTGCTGCCGCGTATTCATCTCGTCGCCGACACCGTCGGCGGAACGGAGTTCTGGCGCCATGTTCGCAATGCCCGCCCGAGCGGCCGCGAACTGCCGGGGTGGTCGCCGCGTTTGGTCGAGCCGGATGGTGTGCCGGCGGCGCTCGATCTCGAATCCCAGAACCTGCCCACCGTGATGACGCCGTGGGAGATCCGTTCGCACATCGCGTTCATGCAGGGCGAAGCCGTCCAACATCCGAAGATCCCGGCCGTGATCGACGGGCTGGCAACGTTCGTGCGCGAGTGGCAGGCACTTTGGGCCTGTTACGGGGAGCAGCGTGAGGGCTGGCCGCGATATCGGGCGTTGCTCGACGTAACCAGACCCGAGGTCGCTGCGCGCGGGGGCAACGAGATCTTCTTGCGCAACGGCGTGCGCGTGCTGGACGCGCTCGATGCGTGGGTCTTCACTGCGGCGTTGGCGGATCGCCGCGACTCGGCCGATCCGGAGGTGCGGCATGCCTCTGCGGCGCAAACCGGTGCGACGCGCAGCCCGGCGTCGCAGGCTGCGCAGGCGCCGGCGGTCATTCGCGAACCCGGCGATCCGCTGTTCGACCGCCCCGTGTTCATCGTGTCGCCGCCGCGCACCGGTTCCACCTTTCTGTTCGAAACGCTGGCGCAGTCGCCGTCGGTGTTCACCATCGGCGACGAGAGCCATCAGTTGATCGAGGGCGTGCCAGGGCTTGCGCCCGAGGCAAGAGGGTTCTCATCGAACCGGCTGCTCGCTGAAGACGCGACGCCCGCGATCGTGAGCGAGCTGCGGCAGCGATTCGCGAATGCGCTGCGCGATCGGGAGCAGAGACCGCCATTGCCCGGCACCCGGGTTCGTATGCTGGAGAAGACGCCCAAGAATGCGCTGCGAGTGCCGTTCCTGTCGGCCGTGTTCCCCGAAGCGCGCTTCCTCTATCTACATCGCGATCCGCGCCAGGTGTTGTCGAGCATGATGGAGGCGTGGGCGTCGGGCCGGTTCCGGATGTATGCGAACCTGCCGAACTGGACCGGTGTGCCGTGGTCGCTGCTGCTCGTTCCGGGTTGGCAGCAGCTCATCGGGCAGCCGCTGCACCGCATCGTCGCGGCGCAGTGGCACACCACGACGCGGTTGCTGCTCGACGATCTCGAGCGTCTGCCGGCCGGGCGCTGGTCGGTGGTGCGATATGCGGCGCTGGTGGCGGATCCGGAAGCGGAGATCCGGCGCGTGTGCGAAGCAACCTCGATCGATTGGGATCGCGCGCTGACCGGCGAATTACCGTTGTCGCGCTACACGGTGTCGCCGCCGCATCCGCAGAAGTGGCAGCGGCATGCAGCCGAGATCGAATCGGTGTTGCCGTCGATCGAGGATCAGATCAGCCGCGCCGAAAATCTGGCTGCGCGCTGATCGAACAGGCGCTCAGCGGTTTCTCAAACGGCCCTTCTCAAACGGCCTCTCTCAAACGGCCCCTCTCAAACGGCCCCTCTCAAACGGAAAGGGCCGCGCACCGCGCAATGTTGCGCACGTGCACTTCACGCATTTCCTTGAGGTCGTCGCGCAGCGACGCGTCTGCAATACGCGGCATCGTCTCGTCGATCATCCGCACCACGGCAGACTGGCCGCGATCGAGCAGCTTCAGTTGTGCCGCCAGTCCCTCGCGCGCCATCAGCTTTTCGTAGAACACGCCGGTCACGTCGGTGGGCGTTCCGCCGAGGCGCTGCACATGTGACCGCAACATCACGCAATAGCGGCCCTCGTCGCGCGCGACGTCGATCAACAGTTGCTTCAATGCCGCGTCGTTGCATGTCTTCGACATATCGATGAGACCTTGTGCACCGGCGCGCTCGCCTTCGAGCAGCCCGTTGAGGAACGCGACAACCTCGGTGTTGTGCAGCGGGTTCGTTTCGAACTCGTGCGCGTAGCACACGGGTGATGCATACGGCCGTACTTCGTCGTGATCGTCGTTTGCCATGGCTGCGTTCCTCATACTGCGCCCGCATTGGGTGATGCAATGGTAACGCCGTGAGATTGGCTATGCCGCCTCGCCATGAGCCGTTAGGCTTGCGACAGCAAACGTCAGCGAGATATCGGATGCAACGCGAATACTGCGCGGAAGTCGCGCAAGCGGAGGGCGAGCCGATGGCGGGCACAGCCGACGTCGTCGACGTGTGGATCATGCTCGAGTATCTGCCCGCGTGGACCGCAAAGGCGACCACCGACAATGCGCTCGCTGCGCCGACGAAAGCCTGGCTTACGCGGCTGGCGGACGAGGTAACGGCGCGAGGTCTGAAAGCACGGCTCCAGCTGATCCGCCGTCCCGAACTCGATCGCACCGGCGTGACGCTGTTGCTCGGCACGGCGCGCGGATTGCATCGGCTGCAGACTGCGGATTACGAGGCGCTCGCTGCGTTGTCGCTCGAAACGATCGAAGCGGCGCCGCTCGAAAGGAAGCCGCAGTATTTCGTATGCACCAACGGCCAACGCGATGTGTGCTGCGCTCGTTTCGGATTGCCGACGTACGCCGCACTGCGTGAACGGGTTGCAGATCGCGCCTGGCAGACCACACACGTCGGCGGACATCGGTTTGCGCCCAACGTTCTTACTCTGCCGCAAGCCGCCCTCTACGGTCGCGTACAACCGGCCGACGTGGGCGTTTTCGTCGATGCGGTGGATGGCGACCGCATTGCCGCGACGTGGTTGCGCGGACGCACATGCCACTCGCCCGAAGTGCAGGCGGCCGAAGCCGTGCTCGCAATGCGCGGCATCGACACATCGGGTAGACCGGATCGACGACCGCTTGACGGAGGCGGCTATCACATCGCGTTCGGTTCGCACGCCGTCGCGGTTACGCCGGGCGCCATCAGGCAGGTGCTGACCAGTTGCGGCGACGAACGCAAACCGGTGACGCCCTGGAACGTCAGCGAGATCGCCCCGTAACGAAGTCGACCAGGGCCCGATTGAATCCGTCGGCGTCTTCCATGTTCACGCCGTGACCGACGGCGAGGTCCACGATCGAGAGATTCGGCATCTGCGTTTGCGCGAATTCCCGGTGCGGCCCGAATCGGGTCTCCTCTCGGCCGCAGATCAGCAGCGACGGTACGGCGTTCTCACCGACGCGCGCCCTGATGGTGGCGTTGGGGTTTGTATTGCGCAGCGTGTTTGCAATGCCCACCGGGTTGAGCTGCGCTGCGTCGATCATCAGTGCGTCGTAAAGGTTTCGCGGCAGTCGCTTCGCGTGCCGTGGATGCACGGGCATACGTTCGATCGCGTCGAGCCCGCCTGCTTCGATCTTTGCAGCGGCATCGGTCGCGCCGTTTTTCCATGCTTCGGTTTGCGCGGCATCTGCAAAAGCCGACGTCGAGTTCGTGAACGCATGGCCGAACACGCGTTGCGGATGCGTCAACGC
>CAZLDA010000294.1:0-5681 GCA_964557875.1 uncultured Pseudomonadales bacterium
CGAACGCGAGACCCAGCAACCCTTGCTCGCCGCTGGACACCGTCAAACTCGAGACATCGAGCATCAACTCGCTGGTCGTGACACCCGACATCGGCGTGAAGACACGAACCTGTCCCGACTGCTGCACGACTGCAAGCCGTGTGTCGCCGGGAACGCCGGTCATGAAGACGGCCGAACTGAAGGTCAGGCCCGGAAACGCCGGAACCAGGTCATACGTACCGGCGCTGCCACCGCCTGTCGGCAGGTTGAAGGTCGAAAGCGCGGGGCGCGCGTTGATGCCGAACGCAGGCGCGGCGCCCGCAGAAACCGTCAGATTCACCGCACTGTTCGTCGCAACCGAAGTGCCCGACACGGGTGTCTGACTGATGACGCTGCCGGATGGAACTGTGGTACTCGCAGCATTCGTCACCGTACCCACGCGCAAGTTCGCGTTGGTGATCGCAGTCGTCGCGGCCGCCTGGGTCTGTCCGATGACGTTCGGCACGGTCACCATCGGCGCGGGACCTGACGATACCACTATGTCGACAGTACTGGCGGGCGCCACCAACGCGTTTGCGGCGGGGTTCTGAGTGATGACGTTTCCGACCGCAACAGACGAACTGCTCGCCGTGGTCACCGTACCAACGCTCAGCCCCGCACCGGTGATCGCAGTCGTTGCCGCCGCTTGAGTCTGACCGACCACGCTGGGCACGCGCACGCTGACGCCGATGTTGCTGCCGCCGCTTCCGCCACCACCGCCGCAGGCCGCAATGACGAGCGACAACACAAGCAAAAGGCTTCCTCGCATGCTTGTTACACCCACGACTGACCTCATAGCGATCACCTTGCTGCGCCCAAATGAATCGGTCAACCTTACCGGCGCGACAGGACAACGACTGTTTGTTCGCTCACAAGTCACTGCGAGGGAATTTCCGTATGACTACTCGTCTGCCCGCGATCAGCCTGGCCGCCGTCCCCGGACGCCGCAAAGCAACGCTCGAACTCGCACAGGAGATCGAACGGCGCGGATTCCCCGGTATCTACTGCCCGAGTTTCGGCGACGGCATTGGCTTGTGTGAGGCAATTGCGCTGTCGACCCGAGAAATTCGCTTCGGCACCAGCATCACGCCGATCTACACGCGCAACGTGCAGGATTTTGCGCAGACCATCGCGTTCATTCACGAAATCTCCGACGGCCGCTTCGTGTTCGGCGTCGGCGTCAGCCACGCGCCCGCTATGAAGCGTATGGGTATCAGCCAGGGCAAGCCGTTGTCCGACATGCGCAACTTCATCACGGAACTGCGCGCCGTGCCGCGCACCGGCGACTTACCGCCAATCGCGCTCGCAACGCTGCGCAAGAAGATGATTTCGCTGTCAGAGGAGATCGCCGAAGGTATGGTGTTTGCGAACGGCGCTCGCTCACACATGGCTGACTCGCTATCGGTGCTCGGGCCGCAGTCGCGATCAAGCGACGCATTCTTCATCGGCAACATGATTCCAACGTGCATCAGCGACGACGAGGAAGCCGCCAAAGCGGTGAATCGCCGCACGTTGACTGGCTACGCGATGCTGCCGAACTATCGCAACTACTGGAAAGAAGCCGGGTACGTCGAAGAAATGGAGGCGGTCGAGGCGGCGCTGGCGCGCGGCGAAACCGACAAGGTGGCGCAGTGCCTCACCGATCGTTGGCTTGCCGACACCACCTTGTTCGGTTCGAAGAGCAAGGTACGCGACGGCATCGAGGCCTGGTTCGACGCCGGCATCAAGACGCCGATCATCGTTCCATCATCCGCGGTCGGCAATCAGCTGAAAGCGTTCGAAGAGTTCTTCGCGATCTGGAAGTAACACGCCTGCCGCTACGCAGGCTGATAGCGCAGCAGCGTTACATCGTCAGTGACCGGCTCGAAATACGGCCTCAAACGCATGCCGATCTTGATATCGGCCTCGCGCACATTGACGAGCGTCGTCGTCAGCCGCACGCCTTCCTCGAGTTCCACCACCGCAAGTTGTTGAGGCACTTCGCTCGAGAAATGGGGCGAGGTGGGTTGCCGAGCGATCGTGAATGTATACAGCGTTCCGTTGCCCGACACTTCACGCCACTCCAGCGAGTCCGACAGACAACTCGAGCATCGGCTGCGCGGATAAAAAATCCACGCGCCGCAGTCATTGCACTTCTGCAGTTTGATGACGCCTTCTTTGAGGCCATCCCAGAACGGTGCGCTGGTAGGAGTGGGTGTAGGCAACGGTTTGTCGAAGTTCACGTCAATCTCCCTGCAGAATCAGCGCGGCCTGCTCGCTCATCACACCGCCCGTTCCCGACACGTACACAGTGTCGCAGTGGCTGAGCTGTAAATCGCCAGCCCGCCCCATAATCTGCCGCACGGCTTCGATCGGTTGCGTCATGCCGCCCGCGAGACCCGCTTGTCCGGTTCCTAGCTGGCCACCATGCGTGTTCAGCGGGAAATCGCCCGAGGTAGTGAAGTCGTGGTCGCGAACGAAATCCATGCCTTCGCCCTTCTCACAGAACCCGGCGTCTTCGAGCGTGAGCAATACGGTGATCGTGTAGCAGTCATAGATTTCTGCGGCGTCGACATCGCTCGGCTTTACACCGGCCATCGCGAATGCCTGCTTCGATGCAGGACCTACCGGAGTTTTTACCATGTCGTGCGCATACGTCGGCGTCTTGATGGTGAGGTGTTCACCGAAACCGGTAATCCATACCGGCCGATGTCGGCAACGCTCCGCCACTTCACGGCTGGCAACCACCACCGCACTTCCGCCGGCTACCGGCATCACGATCTCGAGCATCCGAAGCGGGTCGGCAATCATTTTGCTCGCGAGCACATCGTCTTCGGTGACGGGCTGGCCGAAAAACGCCGCGTTCGGATTCAACGCCGCGCTCGCGCGTTGATGCGCAACCAGTTTCGCCATGGCGCGCGGGTCGTAGCCGAACTCGGACGCGTATCGTTGAGCGATCATCGCGTAGCCACAGTTCTGCGCGACGTTGCCGTACGGAATGTCGAATTCAGCCTGCGGCGATCCCCACTCCACGCTGCTTGCGCCGAAGTAGCGGCGAGGGTCGATGGGGCGTGCGTTCGGGTTGCTCGGGATCGGACGCGCAGGTGCGGCGCATACGACGACATCGCAAATTCCGAGCTCGATCGCAGCAGCGGCGCGCCAGATCATTCCAACCGACGTGGCGCCGCCGAGATCGATGCGTTCCGCGAAACTCACCGGGTGCCCGAGGTATTCCACGATCGTCGCCGGCGTGAACATGCCGGATTCGCGGATGTCGGAGCAGACGATGCCGTTGATGTCGCTTGCTTTGAGCCCGGCGTCGTCGAGCGCAAGTCGTGCGAGCTCGGCCCACTGTTCAATGGTGAATCGGCGTGGTCCCGTGTATTTGCGCTCGTGCTTGTGTTCCGCAAATCCGACTACGGCTGCGTCACCTCGCAATCCCATGTCGTCACCCTCGCACCTTTTCCGAAGAAGGGCCGATGATAGACTGCTCGCCTCACTGCTCCAACGGAATGCTCCCACTATGAATCTCTGGATCGTCCGCCATGCAAAGTCGTCCTGGGCGGATCCTGGGCAAGCCGACTTCGATCGGCCGCTTAATGCTCGCGGCATGAAGGACGGGAAGCGGATGATGCGATGGATGCGCGGCCAGGCTGCGAGTCCCCAGTGCATCGTGGCCAGCGATGCGATGCGGGCGCGTGCAACGGCAGACTTCGTCCGCGAGGGTTTTTCTGTTCCGCCTGATCGGTTGCTGTTCGATCACCGCCTGTATCACGCATCTCCCGACACACTGATTCAGATCGTTCGTGAACTTCCCGACGATTGCCCCTCAGTAGCATTGGTTGGCCACAATCCAGGATCCACCGAGTTCGCGAACGCAATTGTCGGAAGACCCGTGATCGGCGAGCTTCCGACGTTCGGCATGGTGCTGGTCACGTTGCCGAAGCGCTGGAGTGACGCCCGCTTCGGCGACGCGACATTCGTAGCGATGCAGGCACCAAAGACCTTACGCGACTAGGAGACGTAACGTGCGCATTGCCAAGGCGGCCATCGACGTGGGCCTGCACACTACGAACAAGGACGCGATGCTCGCGTTCTGGCAGGGCGAGATCGGTCTGCCGTTCCAGGAAACGCTGCCCGTCGGACGCGGCGTGCATCAATTGCGCCACGGTATCGGCGACTCTGTTTTAAAGATCAATCACAACAGAGATCCGCTGCCGCCGACGCCGGCGACCGGATATCGACATTTGACGATCGCGAAGCGCGGCATCGGTTCACCGCAACCCCTGCGCGATCCCGACGGCAACGCCGTCACACTGGTAGCGCCCGGCCGCGACGGCATCGAGCAGTTGCAAATGACCCTCGCCGTGCGGGACGTGGCCGCACACAACGATTTCTATGCGCGCGTTCTAGGGCTCGAAGCAACTTCAGACGGACGCTTCCGATGCGGTGCGTCTTTGCTGTGTCTCGAACGCGACGCGAACGCCGATGGCGATGCGCAGATGCGCGGCATCGGCTATCGCTACCTGACGATTCAGGTGTTCGATGTCGTCGGCGAACACGCCGCAATCCTGTCGCGGGGCGGAACGGAAGGCAGCGCACCGGTGCGGCTCGGCGACGTCGCCTACATTTCGTTCGTGCGCGATCCGGATGGAAACTGGATCGAGATCTCGCAACGCAAGTCGATCACGGGCTCGCTGGACTAGCCCTGCCACGCGGGGTATACCTATCGCCGCTTGCGAATCGAGGACTTTCAGACGATGGGCTTTCTTTCATTTTTGCTGCTCGTGGCGATCACCTATCTGATATGGCGGATCACCGACCAGTTGCCTGATCTCATCTTTCGCATCAGCGAAATTCAGCGTGATGTTGCGGAACTTCGACGTACGCTCACCGACACACCCGTTCGACCCAATACGTCGCCCGCACCGGCCTCACAGCGCCTCGATCCTGCGGCCGATTCGATTTCATAACGAAGCGCGTAGGGCACTTGGCACTGTTCTCGCTCAAACGCGAATCGCTGGGTCAGCGCTTGGAAGATCTCGACTGGCGCGTGTGGCTCGGTCTCACGCTGACGTTCATTTGGCTCGCCCTCGGATATGGCTATGTCGAGGTCACTGTCGGTTGGGATCAGTTGCGGCATCTATCAGCCGATCAGCTTGGTAACTTTCTCGAAGGGGCGTTCGCGCCGCTTGCGTTCCTGTGGCTGGTGATCGGTTACTTCCTGCAGCAACGCGAGCTGTCGCAGAACACGGAAGTGCTGCGCATGTCGGTTCAGCAGGCCGAGATCCAGTCTGAGAAGATGGCCGCCAACGAGTTGCACGCGCGACAGGAGACATTTCTGCGCATTTCGCAACGCGTGCAGGCTCAACTCGGCACCATTGCGGGCTTCTTGTTCATATCGAGCCAGGGAGCCAATGCCGATGGAACGGTGAGTCCCGAAGAACAGAGCCGTCTGTTCGGTCAGCTCAGCCAGGGCGATCCCGAAGTGTTTTCGCGGCGCCTGCTCGAAACGAGCTTTCGCCTCGCCAACGATCCCGATCGGTATCGCCTGTTCTACGGAACGCCGGTACGCGCGCGTCACACCAACAGCTTCATCCATACATTCGACCGATTGATTGCTCGCGCCAGAGAAGTGGACCCGGATGGATTGATCTGCGATGCCCTCGACTCGACGTCGCACG
>CAZLDA010000295.1:0-5655 GCA_964557875.1 uncultured Pseudomonadales bacterium
CTGACCCACTTCTTTGAAGAAGTAGGAGGACGTTCCTGCCGGTCCGACTTGGCTGGGGCGCTAGGACTCGAACCTAGGAATGGCGGGATCAAAACCCGCTGCCTTACCAGCTTGGCGACGCCCCAAGTAATGGACTCGACGAAGGTGGATGTCGCGCGGGCGGGAGCCCCGGTTCGCGAAAGGCGGGTATTCTGATGATCGGTCTACAGGGTGTCAAACGCGTTGTGCGCGCCGAATGACCACTGTTCCGGCAGCAACGTGACCTTCACTTCGCCGCGCACGGCAACGATTCGCGCCGGCAGACGCCCGCCGCCGTCGAACGGTCGATAATCGGAAAATTCGAGGCGCCAAGACAACTGTTCTAGTGAAGCGAGATCACCCGCAGCATCGGAGTTCACCCTTTCCACCGGATATCCCGGCGCCTGTTCGCCCCGAATCCAGTGGGTGAGCGCGGCCATGGGCAAGCTGAAGCCCAACCAGCGTTGCATCGCCGCGTCGGAATCCTGTTCGTGATAGACCTCGCCCTTCGACGTGTACACGGTGACCTCGCTTGCTTTGCCGACCAGGCGGCTATGGCCCTGGCCGAGCGGTCCCCATAGGTCGATCTCGTCGCGCCCAGCTGCATGTTGCCAGACGAAGCTGGACGTGAAGCCATCATTACCGTTGCGCACCGCCATCCGCCCTTTCACTGCGAAGCCGCCGACCTCCGGCGTGCCGATTTTCGGTTCTGGCTTCAGCAGCGCGCAGCCTGCGACCGTGACAAGCACCACGATGCAAAAGGCTATACGTCGACATCCGCTCGAAAACACTTTTAGAAATAACGGGTTAGCCAAGCATTGCATCTGATTTCCGGCGCGGCTTTGATATGATGTCGCGGTCCTGTCGGAACCCGCTGATGGCGATTCTCGCGTACGGCCTCAACTTTCGCACGGCACCCATCGATTTGCGGGAGCGTATCGCGTTCCCGGTCGAGAGCCTCGTGCAGGCGCATCGCGATCTCGCGCGTTCGATTCCGGCTGTCGGCGAAGTGGCCATTCTCTCTACGTGCAATCGCACCGAGTTGTACTGCTCCGCGGAATTGAACGACCAGGAAGCGTTGATCGATTGGCTGTCGCGCTACCGCAACGTCGCACCTTCGATCATTCGCGAGGCGTCCTATGCGCACTGGGATCGCGATGCAGCGCGTCATCTGATGCGAGTCGCAGCGGGTCTCGATTCTCAGGTGCTCGGCGAGCCGCAGATCCTCGGGCAAGTGAAGGATGCATGCGACACGGCGCGCGAAGCCGGCACACTCGGGCCTGAACTGAACCTGCTATCGCAAGTCACGCTGAACGTTGCCAAGCAGGTGCGCACCGACACCGACATCGGCCGCAATCCGGTGTCGGTCGCGTATGCGGCGGTATCGTTGGCGCAACAGATCTTCGCAGACCTGTCGCAAAACTCGGCCCTTCTGCTCGGTGCGGGTGACACGATCGAGCTGGTCGCACAACACCTGCGCAATGCCGGTGTCGGTTCGATGACCATCGCCAATCGCACACTCGCAAACGCTCGCTCGCTGGCCGCAAACTTCGGCGCCCGCGCAATCCAGCTCACCGACGTGCCGAGCGTGCTTGCGCAACATGACATAGTGATTGCCTCCACCGGCAGTCCATTCCCGGTGCTCGGAAAGGGCGCGGTCGAAGCGGCAATCCGCAGCCGACGCCACCGACCGATGTTCATGGTCGACATCGCTGTGCCGCGCGACATCGAGCCCGAAGTGGCTGAGTTGCGCGACGTTTACCTTTATTCCATCGACGATCTCACCGAAATCATCGAAGCCAACGTCAGCGAACGACGCCGTGCGGCCGAAAGCGCCGAAGAACTGATCGTTGCCGGCGCCGACCGCTATTTCCGCGAAAAGCGCATTCGCGATGGCCAACATTTGCTGACGACCTTCCGCAGCCGCGCCGAAACGTTACAGTTGTTCGAACTCGATCGCGCGCGCCAGCGCTTGAGCAATGGCGAAGACGCCGATGAGGTTCTCCGGGCGTTCGCACGTGCGCTCACCAACAAGCTCATTCACGAACCTACGATCGCAATCCGTGAAGCGAGCGCCGAGGGCCATCACGAGATGCTCGACTACGTGCGAGCGCTATACGGCCTCGACAAGCCTGACTGATCCGCTGAACCGATGACTCTCTCGCAGTCCATCCTCGCAACGCTGGATGATCTTGCCGATCGTCACGAAGAGTTGTCGGCGTTACTCGGCGAAGCGGAAATCGTGTCGAACCGCGAGAAATTCACGACGTTATCGAAGGAATACTCCGAACTCGAGCCGATCATCGAGCGTTATCGACGCATCGCCACGCTGCGCGAAGAACTCGATGAAGCCCAACTGCTGCTCGATGACGACGATGCCGAGATGCGCCAACTCGCTTCCGACGACCGCGACCAGTTGCGTACACGCATCGACGCGTTGGAGCTCGAGATCAAGGCATTGCTCGTGCCAAAGGATCCACACGACGAAGCGAACGTCTTTCTCGAGATTCGCGCCGGCACCGGTGGCGACGAAGCGGCGATCTTCGCCGGCGACCTGTTCCGCATGTACTCGCGGTACGCAGAAGAAAAGCGCTGGAAGCTGGAAATCCTCAACGAGCGTCCCGGTGAACACGGCGGATTCAAAGAGATCATCAGCCGCATCGAAGGCGAGCACGTCTATAGCCAACTGAAGTTCGAATCGGGCGTGCATCGAGTGCAACGCGTGCCGCAAACGGAATCGCAAGGGCGCATCCATACGTCCGCGTGCACCGTTGCGATTCTGCCCGAGGCCGACGAAGTGGAAAACGTCGACATTCCTAAGAGCGATCTGCGCATCGACACGTATCGATCGTCGGGCGCCGGTGGCCAGCACGTGAACAAGACCGACTCGGCCGTGCGTCTCACGCACATCCCAACCGGACTGGTCGTAGAGTGTCAGGACGAACGCTCGCAACACAAGAACCGCGCCCGAGCGATGTCGCTACTCAAGGCGCGATTGCTCGACATGGCGCAGCAGAAGCAACAGCAGGAGCAAGCGCAGTCGCGCCGCCTGCTGGTAGGCAGCGGCGATCGTTCCGAGCGCATTCGCACGTACAACTTTCCGCAGGGTCGACTCACCGACCACCGCATCAACCTGACGCTGTACAAGCTCGGCGAGATCATGGAAGGCCATCTCGAAGAAGTGATCCAGCCGCTGGTTCAGGAACATCAGGCCGAAGCGCTCGCCGCGCTCGGCGTCGCGTGACTACGCCGGCCGCGCTGTTGCGCACGGCACACTCCGGCGATGTGCGACGCGACTTCGAAGTATTGATTGCCCACGCGCTCGGAAGGAACCGCGCGTATCTCTATGCGCACAGCGACGAGTTGCTCGGCGGCGACGATCTCGAACGCGTCGAGGCTGCGCTACGCCGATACCACGAAGGAACACCAGTCGCATACATCACTGGACGACGCGAATTCTGGAACCTCGAACTGCACGTTTCTCCGGCTGTGCTGATTCCACGACCGGAGACCGAACTGCTGGTCGAGCTCGCACTGGAGCGTCTCGTCACACGCGCACGTGTGCTGGATCTCGGCACCGGCTCCGGGGCAATTGCTCTGGCGATAAAGCAGGAACGCAGCGATTGCTCCGTGACGGCAACCGACGCATCCGCAGACGCAATTGACATGGCAAGGTTCAATGCACACGAGCACAACCTCGAACTGGACCTTCGCGTGGGAGATTGGTACACACCCGTCAATGGCACCTACCATGTCATCGTTTCCAATCCCCCTTACATTCGCAGGGATGACACGCACCTGAGCGCGCTCGTTGGTGAGCCGGCAGCAGCTCTGATCGGCGGAGTGGACGGACTCAACGCGTTGCGAATCATCGTGAGAGGAGCACCAAGTCGGCTTGAGCGCGGTGGACATCTGCTGGTCGAACACGGCTACGATCAGGCGGAAGACGTGCGGCACCTGTTCGAACATGCCGGCTTCCGTGGCATTGCTTCGCAGCGGGATGCCGCCGGACACGAACGTGTTACGCTGGGTGAACGATGAACGATGATCAGCTGCTCCGCTACAGCCGCCAGATCATGCTGCCCCAGGTCGACATCGAGGGGCAGGAGCGCTTGCTTGCGGCATCCGTGCTGATCGTTGGCCTAGGCGGACTCGGCTCGCCGGTTGCGCTGTATCTCGCGGCGGCCGGTGTTGGTCACCTGATACTCGCCGACCACGATACCGTCGACCTCTCCAACCTTCAGCGCCAGATCGCGCACCACACCGAATCCGTTGGGATGTCGAAAGTGGAGTCGGCCGCGGCGGCGATTCTGGCGTTGAATCCCGAGACGCGACTCACCTTGATCAACGAGCGTCTCACCACAGACAACCTCGCTCGCGCGATCGAGCATGCTGATATCGTGATCGACGGCACCGATAACTTCCTCGTTCGATACGCGATCAACGACGCCTGCTTCGCGGCCGGGAAGCCGCTCGTTTCCGGCGCGGCAATCCGCACCGAAGGGCAGGTGGCCGTGTTCGACCCAACCGTTGCCGACGCACCGTGTTACCGATGTCTGTTTCCGCGCGGAGACGATCAGGCGTTGAACTGCGCCGAGAACGGCGTGGCTGCCCCGCTCGTCGGCATAATCGGAAGCGTGCAGGCGATGGAAGCGTGGAAGCTGATTACTCGAACCGGCACTGCGTTGAGCGGCTACGTGCTGTACCTCGACGCGCTCGCAATGGAATGGCACAAGCTACGGTTGCGTCGCAATCCGGCGTGCCCCCTGCATCACTGAAAAAAAAGCATCACTGAATTGCCGCCAAAATCAACGCTGCAGACGTTCGACCAAACGATCGACCAGCGGCGCCTTCACATCTTCGAGGGTATCCGGACCGCCAAGGTCCGCGAGTTGAGTCACTTTCAGATCAATCAACCCGCATGGATTGATCCGCCCGAACGGCTCGAGATCCATACGCACGTTCAGCGCGAGGCCGTGATAGGAGCAGCCGCGCCTGATCCTCAGTCCCAACGACGCCACTTTGGCGCCACCGACGTAAACGCCCGGTGCGTCGCGGCGATTCGCCGCTTCAATGTCATAGCCCGCAAGCAAGTCGATGATCGAATCTTCGATGGCCGATACCAGACCGCGTGGCGAGAGCTTCGCGCGCCGCACGTCGACCATCAGGTAAACGACCAGCTGTCCGGGGCCGTGATAAGTCACCTGACCGCCGCGGTCGGACTGCACCACTTCAATGTCGCCCGGTGCGAGCAGATGCTCGGCGCGGCCGGCTTGGCCCTGAGTGAACACGGGTTCGTGTTCGGTCAACCAGAGCTCGTCGGCGGTTTCGGGTGAACGCTCCGCCGTGAACGTCTGCATCGCCTGAAACACCGGCATGTAGCGGGTGCGTCCCAGGTCTTGCGTGCGCATCACAGCACCAGGTGGACCAGCGGGTGAGCTTTCAGCGTTTCGTGCAACTCGCGCAACTGTACTTCGCCGGTCGCGCGGATGGAGATCGTAACGGAACAATAGTTGCCGGCATTGCTCGGGCGCACCTTTACGTGCGCGTCAGTGATTTCCGGTGCGTGTCGACGCACGAGTTCGATCACGACGTCCGCAAATGCCTCGCGATTCTCGCCGACGATCTTCACGGGAT
>CAZLDA010000296.1:0-5650 GCA_964557875.1 uncultured Pseudomonadales bacterium
GGGGGAGATCTCGTGAAAAAAGTCCTGATGTTGTTGAGTGCAGTCCTGTTCGTGCACGCGTGCGCATCGCCGCATCGAATGACGACAGCTGAACGACTCGAAATGTATCGAGCCAACTCGGGTGAGCCGATCAGAGGGTTCCGACTGACGGGATCGGTGTGGGGATGGCGGGCGCTCGGCAACAACGCGTTGACGGTGTGGCCGCGAAACAACGAAGGATTCCTGCTCGAACTCGCGGGGCCTTGCATCGACCTGCAGTCGGCGACGTCGATCGAGTTGACCAGTCGCACCAATATCGTCAGCCCCTTCGACAGCGTGATTCCGCGCAATGCCGTCGGCAGCGTGCGGCGTGGCACACCCTGCCGCATTCGGGAAATTCGGCCGATCAATACGCGCGTGGTCGTCGAACAGAAGAGCGACATGGGCGAGGTCGAAGTGCTGCCGCGCGATCCGAAGGAACCGAACGATCCTGCAGGAGCAGTGCAGTGAGCAACTTCTGGGACATCGTCTGGTTGATGGTATCGACGTTCTTCTTCATTGCTTATCTGTTCATCCTGTTTCAGGTCGTCGTCGATCTGTTCCGCGATACGGAGCTAGCGGGCGGCTACAAGGTGCTGTGGATGATCGGCCTGGTCTTCGTGCCGGTGTTGACCGCAGCCGTCTACATCATTGCCCGCGGCGAAGGCATGTCGCATCGCCAGCGTGCAACGCTCGAAAAGACCAAATCCGAAACGGATGCGTACATAAGGCATGTCGCCGGAAAGTCGCCGGCGGATCAGATCTCCGACGCGAAGGCGCTTCTCGACGCGGGAACGATCACGCAGGACGAGTTCGCGCGGTTGAAGGCGAAGGCGCTGGCCTGACGCTGACGTTTCGCTAATGTCGCGGCGCAGGTAAGGATGCGCGAATGCTCTGTGAAAAATCCTCGCCTGGACCGGCGGCCAGAGCCGCTTCGTTGATACGTGACTGGCGGCGCAACTCGTCGAACGGCAGAGACGTATCGACAAAGCCGGTGGCGTAGAAGTACTGATCGATCCAGCCGTTGAGTACGTGACGAAGATCGAGCCGGCCGCGGCGGCCGGCTGCATTCGCGTACCGCACGATGTTGATCGTGCAGCTGTTGCTAAGCAGGTGATAGAACTCAGCCCTGTCTGCCAACTCGTTGATGCGCTCCAAGTAGATCGAAAAGAGCAGGCGCGCGTTCTCCGTGGGGATGAGAAGAGGATATAGATAGACGTCTTCGTTCCGGTAGTTCGTGCGTACGCGCACGATGTCGCTCTCGTCGCCCACCACGTAGATGAGTTCGTACTGTTTGAACAGCGACGCCAGCGGGTCGTAACCCTCACCCTGCTCGGGACGCGTTTCGATGGATACGCTCAGCGGCGGCGCGTTGTCGAAAACGAAACTCACGAACGTGTGCCCGATCGGCCCTGTCATCCAGTAAGAGATGTAGAAATCCACGCCGATCAGGTGCGCAATCGACACCTCACGCTCTTCGTACCGCGGCGTGAAATCCTCCCGGCTGCGATATTCGAAATTGCGAACGCCTGTGATGCGCACGTTGTCGCCGTCGATGAATGCCCGCGGCATGACGGCCACGTCAGCGCGCCACTCTCGATCGTGTGTCGGCAGGATGAAGTTCCACCACACGAGCACGCCGAGAAACGCAGCGCCGAACACCCAGGACATTCGTGGTTTGCGCGTCAACCACAATGCCCAGATACCGAATGCGGCAAAGGCGATGGCCAGTGTGAGCCGCGCCCACTCCCATGGCAGATTCGAAAAGTTGATTGCGAGGGTCGCCCATACGAGCAACACCACGCGGGCCAGAAATCCGATCGCAACGAGCAGCCAGCGCAGCGGTCTCCACGGCCAATGGTTCAGAGCATTCGTTAGGCGCGATTCGGCCTGGGGCATGAGACGGTCTGCGAGTGATCTTCGAGCGCCACGGAGTCTACTCGTGTCGTGTCCGGTACACGACGCCTAGAAGTCTCTCCGCACGGTGATCCAGACCTCGGTCGAGCTGTAGTTGGAGGCGAGAATGTTGCTGTCGTCGTGGATGTACAGAATCTCCGGATTCAACGACCAGCTCGGCTTGAACTCCCACGTCAGGCCGCCGCCCACTTCGTAGAGATCGTCGGTGCGGGTCTCGATGCCGAGCACTTCGTCATCAGGCCCGATGTTGAAGCGTTCGTCGTTGTATCGTTCGTGCTGCCACCACGCAAAGACGAAGCCCCCCAGTTCTTCAGTTAGGGTGAAATCGAGCGATGGCGAAAGGCCGAAGAAGTTGGAATCGCCATCGGGGCGGTCGTGTGTCTCGAACTCGCGTCCACCGAATGCAGAGAGGCTGAAACTTGCCTTGCCGTCCAGCAGCGAGCGCGTCCAGCCGCTCGTCAACTCGACAATGTCGCGACTGCGTTGGCGCAGCGGGCCGTTGGGGTATTTGCGGCGCCGAACCTCTGCGCCGACGCTGAGCTGGTTGTCGGCATCGAGACGGTGTCGATAGTTGCCGTACACGCCATAGTCGTTGCGATAGTCGCCGTTGCCGCGATAACTGTTGCGACCTCTTACACCGACCGCGATGTTGCCTTCGCCCACCACTCGGCTGACGGCGCCGTTCCAGCGCAGATCTTTGTCGTCGCGGCGGTCGCCGTTGTCGTACTTGCGGTAGCGATAGTCGAGCGTACCGTTCAGCGAGTAACCATCGTCGAGTTCGTAGTTCAAACCGCCGCCGACCCGCGCATTGAAGAAGTTGTCGTCGGTGTCGCCGCCGCCGAATGCGTCGGTGCCCGCGGTGTCGTTCACGCTGTAGTTGCCGAAACCTGTGATGGCATAGCCGAACGGAAGCAGCCGCCTTCCCTCCGCGTAACTTTCGGCCGCATCGGCATAGATTTCGACCTGCTGATGCAGATCGGCCGGCAGGTCGTCGAAACGCAGCACCGTTTCGAACTCGATCTTCGCGCTCGCATAGTCGCCGAGCGCGAGGTACACACGCGCGAGCCCGAGGTGTGCATCCACCGAATCCGGGTCTGCATCGAGCGCGCGCTCGTAAAGCGTCACCGCTTCCTGATAGCTGCCCTCGCGCACCAGTTGCTCTGCGCGCGCCGTGTCTGCATCGGTGTCGGCCGCGAATGCCTGACTCGCGACCAGAGACATCGCGATGACGAACGCGCGCCAGCCGCTACCCAAACGTGATACTGGTTCGTCCGCCGTGTCGCGACGGATCGTATTGGATCGATGCATTTGTTTGTCCGTGTCGTGTGTGAGTGACTGCCACTCATGCCACGTACGCGCGCCGTAGCGCGAGTCGTTAGTACACCAGTGAATTCCCCAACGGCTCTACTGTACGCCACAGAAGAGATCCGGTCGTGTGTTTGGCGCAGCTGCAAGCGCTTCGCGAGCGGAGCGATCGTTGACCCTGCTCATACGCGGTCGTTAGACTCTCGCGTCCGCCGATCAGAAGGTGAGCTTGATGGCTTCGACCGAACAAAAAATGTCGCGGCTGCAACTGACCGCGATGGTCGTCGGGGGCATGGTTGGGGCCGGAATATTCTCGCTGCCGCGGACGTTCGCGAATGCGACCGGTCCCATGGGTGCAGTCATCGCATGGCTGATCGCCGGCACCGGGATGTACATGCTCGCGCGTGTGTTCCAGGCGCTCGCGGAGCGGAAGCCCGATCTCGATGCGGGTGTATTCGCGTACGCAAAAGCGGGCTTCGGCGATTATCCCGGTCACCTCTCTGCATTCGGTTACTGGATCGGCAGCTGTATCGGTAACGTGTCGTACTGGGTGCTGATCAAGTCCACGCTAGGTGCGTTCTTCCCGATCTTCGGCGATGGCAACACGATACCGGCCATCATGATCGCCTCGGTGGGTATCTGGATGTTTCATTTCCTCATCCTGCGCGGCGTACAACAGGCGGCGTTCATCAACAGCATCGTCACGGTGGCCAAGGTCATACCGATTCTGACGTTCATCGTGCTGCTGTTCGTCGCCTTCAAGATGGAACTGTTCAGTTACAACCTTTATGGCGGTGACCTTACGAACGGCCTGTTCGAGCAGGTCAGGGCGACGATGCTGGTAACGGTGTTCGTGTTCATCGGTATCGAAGGCGCGAGTGTGTATTCGCGTTTTGCGAAGGAACGCAAGGACGTGGGTTGGGCCACTATCGTCGGCTTCGTCGGCGTCACAGGGCTCATGGTGCTCGTGACGTTGCTGCCCTATGCGGTGCTTCAGCGTGCCGACATCGCCAGCATGCGCCAGCCGTCGATGGCCGGCGTGCTGGAATCGGTAGTCGGACCGTGGGGTTCGGTGTTCGTCAGCATCGGGTTGCTCGTATCGGTGCTCGGTGCATATCTCGCGTGGGCGTTGATCTGTGCCGAGGTGATGTTCGCCGCCGGAAAGTCCAAAGACATGCCGCAAGCCTTCTCGAAGACGAATGCGAACGGCGTGCCGCACGTGGCGATGTGGTGGACCAGCATCATCATCCAGGTGATCGTCATCACGACGTATTGGTCGCGCGACGCGTTCACGCTGATGCTCAACCTGACCAGCGCGACCTCGCTGATCCCTTACTTCCTCGTCGCGGCTTACGGATTGATGATCGCTCGGCGCGGCGAAACGTACGATCTGCGTCCCGAAGAGCGGCAGCGCGACTTGGTGCTGGCCTTCATCGCGGTGCTGTACACGATATTCATGCTTTATGCGGGCGGGCTGAGGTACATCCTGCTCGCGGCGATCCTGTTCGCCCCCGGCACGATTCTGTACTTCATCGCCCGGCGCGAGCAGGGCAAGCCGGTGTTTGCCGGCACCAGTGACTGGGTGATCTTCGGTGTGATCCTGGCGGCCGCTATGTATGGCCTCTACGGCATTTTCAGCGGCGCGATCGCGCTCTGATTTCCAACAGCAAAACGTTTGATCAAACGCGTTCAATAAAAGGAGGCCCGATGGCCGCAACGAAGAAGAAGGCTGCCGCGAAGACCGGCACGAAGGCTGCGAAGGACGAACCCAAGTTCGGTGTGCATTCCGAAGTAGGTCAACTGCGTAAAGTCATGGTGTGTGCGCCGGGCCGCGCGCATTCCCGTCTGACGCCGAGCAACTGCGATCAGCTTTTGTTCGACGACGTGCTCTGGGTAGAGAACGCCAAACGCGACCACTTCGACTTCGTGATGAAGATGCGCGACCGCGGCATCGAAGTGGTCGAGATGCACAACCTGCTGGCCGAGACGGTGGCCGTTCCGGAAGGCAAGAAGTGGATTCTCGACAACCAGGTGGTGCCGAATCAGGTCGGGCTCGGTTTCATCGACGAACTGCGCAGCTACCTCGAAGGTCTGGGCGACCGCGAGCTGGCAGAAACGCTGATCGGCGGACTGTCGACCATCGACTTCCCAGAGAAAGTGGGTGGCAAGGCCTTGAAGGTGGTCAAGCAGGCTGCCGGCACCACCGAATATCTGCTGCCGCCGTTGCCGAACACGTTGTACACGCGCGACACCACCTGCTGGATTTACGGCGGTGTAACGCTGAATCCGCTGTATTGGCCCGCGCGTCACGAGGAGACGATCCTCACCACTGCTATCTACAAGTTCCACCCCGACTTCGCCGGCAAGGTGAACGTGTGGTGGGGCGATCCGACGCAGGACCACGGGCTTG
>CAZLDA010000297.1:0-5635 GCA_964557875.1 uncultured Pseudomonadales bacterium
AGGACGTGCAGCGTTGCACCGACGTGGCGATGCAGGATGCGGGCATCCAGTTCACGTACGACAGCCTCGCCGACGGAAAGCGTTTGAACGTTGCTGCGAACACCGAGACGGTGCAGCTCTACACGATCAATCCGGCAGTGGTCGTTGCGGGTCCGGTGCGCTTCCGCATGTACTCGAACTACGGCCATTACATCGATCGCGCGGAAGTGCGCATATACGACGCGAACGGGTCCACGCCGGCGGAGCCTTTGATGGTCGTTCCGGTTGGCGAAGACAGTTATGCAGAGTGGCGCCCGGATACGGCGGCGTTCGCGGGTCCGGTGAAGGAACTCACGTACACGCTGCGCGCGTACGACGCTGAAGGCCGCTTCGACGAAACCGTGGCGCGGCCGCTGTGGATTCACGCCGATGCATCAGCCGCGGAGCTGTATGCGAATGCGCAACCGAAGCCGGGTACGGTAGCGGCCGCTCAAGGTGAATCGGTGCGGGCAGGATTGTCGCCGGCAGCGCTCTCGCCGGTGGCGCTGTCGAGCTTCGGCGAAAACGCGCTCGCGTCGCAGAGCATTCCCGTTACGGGCGGCACTGTGCGGGTGCAGGGCGCGGGTCTGTTGCCGAACCAACAGGTCTGGGTGGCCGGCTCGCCCATACCGGTGGATTCGAGCGGCCGCTTCGTAGGCGAGACCTTGATGCCCGCGGGCGTGCACACGGCCGAAGTTGCGGTGCTGAACGATCAGGGCGCAGGCAACCTGTATCTGCGCGATCTGAAAATCGAACAGAACGACTGGCTGTACGCAGGTATGGCCGACGTCACGTGGTCGCAGAACGACAGCAGCAAGAACGCCAACCTTTATGTGGGTGAAGACGCGCCGTACGACTTCGGTTCGTCGCTCGACGGCCGCATCGCGATGTTCGCAACCGGCAAGTTCGGCGACGGCTGGGGTCTGACCACCAGCATCGACACGCGCGAAGACGAATTGTCGAACCTGTTCACGAATTTCCTCAGCAAGCAGCCAGACGAGTTGTTCCGTCGCATCGACCCGGACTACCACTATCCGACGTTCGGCGACGACGGCACCGTCGAACAGCTCACCGCGACCGAAGGAAAGATGTACGTCAAGGTGAACAAGGGCGACAGCTACGGCATGTGGGGCAACTTCGACGTCGGCTACATGCAGAACGAACTCGTTCAGGTGGATCGCGGTTTGTACGGCGGCGACGCCCACTATCAGTCGTTGGGCCAGACCAGCTTCGGTGAGAAGAAACTCTCGGCGGATCTGTTCGGCGCCGAGCCCGGTACGATTCCGAGCCGGCAAGACTTCCGCGGCACCGGTGGTTCGCTCTACTTCCTGCGTCACCAGGACATCCTGACGGGCTCGGAACGCATCCGCATCGAAGTGCGCGACAAGGTCACGGGCATCGTTACCGGCGTCGTGAACCTGACTCCTGCCGACTACGAGATCGACTATCTGCAAGGCACGGTGCTCTTGTCGGAACCGCTCGCGAGCACGGTGGACGATCGGCTGCTGGTACGCGCGGGTGCAACCGGCGGCGACGAGTCGTATCTGGTCGTGCGATACGAATACACGCCGGGCTTCGAAGACATCAGCGCTGTTGCGGTCGGCGGTCAGGTGCATTACTGGCTGAACGACTACGTGCAGGTCGGCGTGACCGGTAACGACAACAGCAACATCCCGGACGAGAGCAGCCTCAAAGGTGCAGACACGACCTTGCGTCTGACGTCGTCGACATGGATGAAAGTGCAGACCGGCGTGACCGAAGGCCTGCTCACGCAATCGCTCACCTCGAACGACGGCGGCTTCTTCTTCCAGGACGACGCCGATCCTTCGTTCGTGAACGCCGATGCCAACGCGTATCGCACCGATATCAGCGTCGGGCTGCAGGACATCTCCGACAAATTGAAGGGCACCGCGACGCTCTACGGCCAAACGATCGACGCAGGCTACGCGGCGCCTGGACTCGAAACGCTGACGGACACGAACGCGTACGGCGGCTCGTTCAATATTCCGTTCACGGAGGCGCTGTCGCTGCGCGGAAAATCGGATGCGATCGATCAGAAGGATCGCATTCACGCAGAAGCGGACGAACTGAACCTGAAATATCAACTCAACCGACATTGGAGCGT
This sequence comes from uncultured Pseudomonadales bacterium, assembly GCA_964557875.1. Classification (GTDB taxonomy): domain Bacteria; phylum Pseudomonadota; class Gammaproteobacteria; order Pseudomonadales; family Azotimanducaceae; genus DATJGR01. The sequence continues at coordinate 2,144 of CAZLDA010000297.1, forward strand.
GAGCACCGGCGCGCGTTACGACAGTCGTGAGGACGATTCGCCGATTCTGTTGCCGACGCAGCAAACGGGCGACCGCACCGATGGCGTCGTGCAAGTCGGTTACGACCCGCGGAACGCGCCGTGGAGCGCATACGGCTTCGCGCAGGACACGCTCGAAAAGAGCGGCACGCGCGAAGACAACAATCGCTACGGGATGGGCGGTTCGTACCTCATGACCGACCACCTGAAAGTGGACGGTGAAATCTCCGACGGCGATCTCGGCGGACTCGGCGGCAAGATCGGCACGACGTATCTGCAGTCCGACCGCACCAGCATGTACATGAACTACGTGGTGGAAGATGAGCGCATCGACAACCAGTTCACGTCGACCGGCGGGCGCCAGGGCAGTCTCGTCACGGGAATGAAGACGCGCTTCACCGACACCTCGAGCGTATTCGCGGAAGAACGTTACCGGAACGGCAACTCGTTGAACGGATTGACGCACGCGGCGGGCGTTCGTCTGGCCCCGGCACAAGGTTTCAATTTCTCCGCTACCACGGACATCGGCACGCTGCGCGACATGCAGACGGACGCGAAGACCGACCGGGTGGCCGGCAGCATCCGCCTCGGTTATGCGTTCGAAACGTTGCAGCTGTCGACCGGCGTGGAGTATCGCGACGACAAACAGCAGCAGATCGATCTGACCGATACCACGCTTAAGACGTGGCTCTATCGCAACACGTTCCGCTGGCAGATGACGCCGTCATCGCGCGTGCTCGGCAAACTCGACCTGTCGACCAGCGACAACTCATTGGGCGACTTCTTTGCCGGTGAATACACCGAAGGCACGCTCGGTTATGCGTACCGCCCGGTGGAGAACGACCGGTTGAACGCGCTGGTGAAGTACACGTACTTCTATAGCGTGCCGACCGTGGGCCAGCGCACCAGCGCCAACGCGGTGGCGGACTACGTCCAGAAGAGCCACATCGGCGCGATCGACGTGGACTACGAGTTGACCTCGAAGTGGAGCGTCGGCGGCAAGTACGCGTACCGGTTCGGCGAGATGAGCCTGACCCGCGACGATCCGCAGTACTTCGACAACTCCGCAGCGTTGTACATCCTTCGCACCGACTATCGCTTCCGCGAGAAGTGGGAGGTGATGGTGGAGGGGCGTCTGCTCGACATGACCGACATCAGCGAACACAGCGCAGGCACGCTGCTGACGGTGTCACGCTATCTCGGCGAACACTTCAAGGTGGGCGTCGGCTACAACTTCACGGACTTCTCGGATGATCTGACTCATCTCGACTATGACGCGAAAGGGTTTTTCCTGAACCTGACCGGGGCGCTCTGACGCAGGCGCTCTTGGCGCCAACGGATCAACCAGGGGGCGAGCATCGGAGTTCAGCTAGGTTGTCCGCCAGCAACAGCCCTGGAAAGTGCGAGCTGCACGCCATCACGTGCGTTATGGCTTCCCGATCGTATTCGTCGTGCGAACGATACGTGTCGAAGTACTGGTTTAGCGCGCGCACGCGATCCTCGTGCGCCCCGACGGACTGCAGGCCGACGCTGACGCCGTAGTTGGTAAATGCGAATCTCGTGCGCACGGCGCTGGGCTCGCGGCAGAAGTACTGCCCGTTGCACCACATACCGTCGAGCGTGGCGAGGCAGCGCGCGCGCTGCACCTGCGCCCAACGTTCTTCGGGAAAGAAATGCGATAGCCATAGAAGCATGCCGATGCCGAGGTCCTGCGTGACGTTCAACCGGCCGTAAGTCGCTTCGATCAGCGCGCGCATGTCGTCGATCTCGCGCGCGAGCGCGCTTGGATCCAACAGCCTGTAGGAGACATAGCCGTCGAATGCGTCGAGCGCGCCGAAGCCGTAACCGGGGTAAGGTGCCGACAGGTCTTCACGCATCTTCCACACGACGCCGCGGCGCGGGATCACGAACGCGTCATGAATCTGTCGCACCAGCGCGACGCCGCGTTGCGTGTATTCGGGCTTGTACCGACCGAGCACCGCCAACGCGTAGAGCCACATTGCCAGATAGTGAAAATACTGGCCGTCGCGGTCCGGCGCTTCGCCGATGCGGATGCCGCGCGTGCGTCCGAGCACACGCTCCACTTCGCTGACGACGGTCTCCGCCTGCGTCAGGTATTTCGGTTCGTTCAGATGACGATACAGCGATACCAGCAGCACCACGCCGAACGCGTCGGTCCACAGATAGCGCATTCCGTTCGGCCAGATCCGCGACGTCTCCATCCAGCGCAGCTTCGCCAGCACGTATTCGATGTCGGCGAGGCCCGCCACCGCTACAGGCCGAACGGATAGGTATCGGGCAATCCCGCGAGCATGTGCGTCTCGAACGGCGTCACCGCCTTCGTGCGATCGAACCAGATGTATTCGTCGAACTGCTGCGGCAGGTTTGCCTGAAAGTAGTGACTCGCGAGTTCGCTCTCGGGCCGGTAGATGACGCCGATCGCGCGTTCGAGCCGCGGCTTGCTCAGCGCGCCGACCAGGCGCGCATCGGCGCTGCGCAACGGCAACAGGAACCGCGCTGCATCGGTGGAATGACACAAGTGCTCGTAGCTGTTCGGATGCGAAGGCCGGACGTTCTTGATCTCCATCGGCGCGTCCCAGTTCGACGCGGCCGCGACTGTGCCGTCGTGTGTGCCGAAGCCGATCGCATAGACGTTTCGGCCGAAATGTTCGCGACACAACTGACCGATGTTGTGTTCGCCGCGCGCCGACATCTCGGTGGCCAGCGCGTTGCCGATGTGCGAGTTGTGCGCCCACACCACGGCCTTTGCGTCGGCGCCGTGGAAGGCCAGCAGGTTCTGCAGCGTGTCGTACATGTGGCTGTCGCGCAGATTCCACGACGCGCGCGAGCCGTAGTACATGGTGCGGTAGTAACGCTCTGCGCTCGCGACGAGGCGCGCGTTCTGCGCGGCGTCCAGATACCGCTCGCCGTCTTTGACGGTGTAGCGGTCGCGCTTCTGCAGGATGTCGACCAGCATCCGCACCACGCCGTCTTCGCATTTGCGGAACTGACCGCTTAGCGCCGCCTGGCCGTAACTCGCCGGGTCACCCTGCCACGGCGTGAGGCAGCCATACCGGGTGCGTGCGACCTGCGCGGCCGGCGGATCGACGTCGTCGAGATACGCAAGCACCGCCTGCACCGACGTGTACATGCTGTACATATCGAGGCCGTAGAAGGCGGCGCGCCCCTCGAATGGAACGTTGGCGTTGTGGTTGTGCAGCCAGTCCACGAACGCCGCGGTCTCGACGTTGCGCCACATCCAGGTCGGAAAGCGGGCGAACGCCTGCCACTCGGACGGCGGGTACTGCATGTGGCGCACGTAGTGGTCGATGCGCGCCGCATCCGGCCAATCGCCTTCGATCGCAACGAAGCGGAAGTTCTTCTGCGTGATGAGCGCCTGCGTGATGCGGGCGCGCATCCGGTAGAACTCGGACGTGCCGTGCGATGCTTCGCCGATCAGCACGACGCGTGCAT
>CAZLDA010000298.1:0-5632 GCA_964557875.1 uncultured Pseudomonadales bacterium
AGTGCATCGACTGGGTAAGCATCGTCCTGATCCGTGAATTCCCAGAGTACTGTGCTCGCGGCATTCGTTTCCGACGTGAAGTCCGCCGCCGGTGACGATACGTTGAGCGCGTAGTATCCCTTACCGCCCTGGCCGAGTCCGCCGACGAGAACCGTCGTCCAGTCCTTCGTTACCGAACCCTTATGGGGCGGCATGAACACGTCTTCGACCGAAGGCGTGATGTCGACGAAGAAACGGTGCGAGTAGGTCAGCGATGTGAGCTGATCGAGATCGTTCTTGAACCGTTGCGAACCATCGATCAGCTTGTTCGGCACATACCCGAACCGCTCATCGCCGGTGATCGCGTTGAAGCCGTGCATCATGCCGTCGTTCGCCGCCACATACACTAGCGGCTCGCGATTCGTCTGTGCGCTCTTGAACGCCGAGTAGAGGTTCGTGGTCGGGTACGGCGACTGATCGCGACGGATCCCGCGTGGGCCACCCACGAACGTCGGCGCCGAGTGCACGATGTCACCCAGCAGGCCTTCGACCAGAGGCCGCGCACGGTATGTGCCCGCCGGCTCTTCCCGGCTGCGGTCACCTCGGATCCAGTCGACCTCGTTGGTATCGAGAATCAGCCTCTGGTTCGCGTTCAGGTTGGCGAATCGGAACGGACGTCCGGCATCACCCATCCGGTCGTAGGTCACGATGATTCGGTTGTTTGCGGTCTGCGTATCGAGCCGCTGCGCCGCGCGCCAGATCGGATGCGCATCGTCAACCACACCCGTGGCGGCGTCGACAGGCAGCGCACGCAGGTCACCGGTGTTGTACTTCAGGTTGAAGAAGCCGCGGAATTCCACGGTTTGTTCGCGCAGCGCGGTCGAGTTGAACGCCACCGCGCTCACCGACACTGAGCCGTTCGAAAATTCCTGGAACGCACTCTGCAAGGCCTGCGACAACATAACCGGGTCGTTGGCTTTCAGGAAATCACCGCGTCCGTTGACCGCGGCATGCAGCATGTCATCGACCTTGGCCGGGCCGTCGTTGAAGGGGTCGCCCCAAGCAAACGGCGTCGTGTACGGCAACGCCATCACGGTCGCCTTATCCAACAGCCCCTCGAGCCCGAGCCCGATGGTGTAGGTTTTCATGTGCTGATGCATCAGCTCGCCATTGTCGGTGAACGCAACAGCAGGGTTCGCGCCCAGCGTGTCCCGCTCAGTCGTCGGTACACCGTTCGCAAGAGTCGGGTGCAGGTCGCGTTCGTAGTAGTACATCGCGACGTCGGCAAGCGTGCCGGCAATGGAATCTGCGAACTTCCCGCCGTCGAACGCGCTGTTACTCGTGCCACCGTCATTGTTACGCGCGGCGTTGCCGTTGGAGCCGGTGCTGAACGACTCGTTCCACGTCCCGTCCGAGAACAGCAGCGCGAAGTTGTTCTGACACTGGCCCTCCGGAGATGGCAAGACTGGGCAACGCGAGTTGCCTGGGGACGTGTTCGAGGAACTGCCGAACGAGTCGCCGGACCGGCATTCGAAGTATCTTCCGGCTTTGTCGAGTGCGACGCGCAGTGGCGTACCGTTGTTCGAATCGATCTTGTAGATCTGATTCATCATCGCCTTCTTGTTGCCGACGCGATACGACGTGTTCATCGATGCGACCCCCAGACGTTCGTTGGAGTCGTTCAACACAACATAGCCGAGCCGAATGTTCGTCACATCAGAGACGGTTCGGCCCAACGCCGCCTTCGCCGTGTACTCGCGGCTGCGGTAGTACGTAAACCAGTTGGCGAAGTTCTGAATTTCCTCGGCGTACGTACACTGCAGCGGGTTTGCGCAGTCGGTGCGGTTCACGCCACCCGGGTACGTCATCGCCGGATCGCGAGCCGCGCCGTTCATGTCCGTGGTCCGCGTATCGCTTATCTCAACCAGAGTATGCGGATCGTTCCAGGCCGGGCGACCCGTAGCGGTGGTCGTGTAGTAGTGCGGCAAGTAAACGTTGTTGTTGGTCAGGTTCTTACTCGACCCCGCACCCCGCACCCTAGGCACGTTGTTGGAGACGTACGTGATCGGCGTTGTGAGGTTTATGGTCTGGACAACCGCATCGTATGGGTCCAGCGGTGCCGCAGTTGCAGGCGCGTTCGGGAAATCGACGTTGTTTCGATTCAGGCCAACCCAGGGCAAGTAGCGTACCTGCGGGTTGTAGTAGACCGTGTTGAACTGCACGTTACGCCCGCGCCATACACCGTAGTTGTTGCCGTTGAACGCGGCATCGGCGGCGAGCGCCCGTTCGGTCGGCAGGATGCGGTCGTTGCCATAGACGTTGGTGTTGAGCGGTACGAGATAGCGGAACTCTCGCGACGAAGTGCCCGTTACCGCGTCTTTGATTCCGGCGTTCGTCAGCCAGAACTGGCCTTCCGCGCCGTCCGTCATGACCCCCCAGTCCATACTGCCGGAGTCGTCCATGATGACGAGTACGTTCGCCTCCGAGCTGATCGCGTCTTCGAGCGGCACTTTCGCCAGGTTGAAGTTAAACTCCACTTCACCGGCCGGCGGCGGCGGTGGCGGCGGAGGTGCCGCAGTCACATCGACGAGCACATTGATCACACCCGAGGTCGCCACTCCGTCGAAGAGACGAATGCTGAACGAGTCGGTGCCGACGAACGTCACGTCGGGTGTGTAGAGGAACCCGCCATCAGGCTGCAGGCCCAGCGTAGTTCCGGGGTACCCCATGCCAGTCGATGCTGGAGCCGTTTCCTGAATCACGGAGATCGTATCCGTATCGGCGTCGAACCCGTGACTCGCGATACCACCTGCGGCCAGGATGTCGATGAAACTACCCTGCACTACCGTGTAGCTGACGGTACTCGCCTGTACCGGCGCATCGTTCACCGGAGTGACGACCACGGTGACGGTGGCTGTAGCGGTCTCACCATCGACGTCCTGGATGGTATAAGTGAAATGATCGGTACCGTTGAAGTCCTGCTTCGGCGTGTACTCGATGTTGTTGCCGTTGATCACCAACGAACCGTTCGGAAGCGTCACGCTCGTGCCGGTTGCGTCGAGCACCGTCGTGGGTGCCGTCTCGGAGCTGTTCGGATACGGAACTCCGCCAATAGTCACCGAGACGCCAGCGCTGGTGATCGTCGTGGGGTCGTCGCCATGCGTGTCGTTCGCGAGCACATCGATAGTGAGCGTGCCCCCGTCTTCGTTCATCGTCGCGGTGTCATCGACGGCAACGGGCGTGTCGTCTACCGAGTCGACGGTCACCGTGAACGAATCGTCCACGGATGCACCGGCGCTGTCTTGCGAGTGAACCGTGATGTGCGCCACTCCATTCATGTTGGGCGGGAACGTCAGAGTCAGGTTCTGGCCGGCGATGGCGGTGCTGACGACTGCCGAATTGTCATTCGACGTAACGCTGAACGTCAGCGTGTCACCGTTGGTGGCGATATCGACATCGCCAAAGGATGCCCCGAGATTCAAAACGATCGGCGGCGAATCCTCCGGCGGATTCTGGTCAGGAATAGGCGTAACCAAGGTTGGTGCGTCATTGACCGCCGTGACCGCCAGTGTGATGTCTCCGGTGACACTGGCGCCGAACGAATCCAGTGCGCGCAACGTGATGGTCGCCGGGCCGTTTTGGTCCGGGGCCAGCGGCAGCGTGAGCGTGTTGCCGGCAACAGTCGGCTGCGGTGAGAACAGTGCGGTGTTCGAAACGCTGTCGACTGACAGCGTCAGCGTGTCGCCTTCAGCCAGGTCAGCGTCATTGAACATGCCGGCAACGTTGACCGTAATGGTGCCGGAGTCTTCCGGAGTGGTGACCGGTGCAGGAAGCGCCGCAACTACAGGCACATCGTTGACCGCAGTAACCGAGATCGACACGGTGGCCGCCGCGCTGCTCGTCGTACCGTCGTCGACTGTGAACGTAAAGCTGTCCGAGCCGTTGAAATCCGCGCTCGGCGTATACGTCAGATTGGGAGCTGTGCCGCTGAGCGTGCCGTTCGACGGCGTACCGACGACGAACGTGAGGGGATCACCATCGATGTCAGTCCCGGAAAGAGTAATCGAGAGCGACGTGTCCTCTGCCGTGGAAAGCGCTTGAGCAACCGCCACTGGATCGTCGTTAGTGCCGCCAACCGTAATCGAAACGGTTGCGGCGGCGCTGTCGACCGTCCCATCGTTGACCGTGAACGTGAAGCTATCGCTTCCGTTGTAATTCGCGTTCGGCGTGTAGGTGAGGTTCGGGGCTGTTCCGGTCAGCGTTCCGTTAGTGGGAGTTCCGGCCGCAAACGTCAGCGTGTCACCGTCTACGTCGGTGCCGGCGAGCGCAATAGCGAGAGGCGAATCTTCAGCACCAATCAGTGCCTGGGGCAGTGCTACCGGCGTGTCGTTCACCGGATTTACCGTCACCGTGAACGTGTTGCTCGCGCTTGAGGGATCGTCATCGGTCACTTCAACGGTGATCGTCGCGACACCGTTCGCATCCGGCGGATAGCTCAACGTCAGATCGCGCCCGCCGTTCGTCAGCGTCGTTTGCACCACTGAGGGGTTGGAGTTTGAAATTACGGCGTAGTTGAAGGGACCGTTTCCATCGAAGACGCTCTGCAAATCGATGGTAGCGCCCGGCGGCGCATCCTCGTTCACCGAAAAATCCGCGATCGGGTTGTCGACAGTAGCTACCCCAAACGCAGGCTGTCCAAAGCCCAAGCAGGCCAACAGCACAACGGCTGCGCCCATCATGTCCTGACCCACTCTGCTAAGGCGATACATCACAAACAGACCTCCTGGTGCGACTGCCGTCAGCCGCATCGGTTCACTCTAGAAAATCAGGCCGAAGGTGCTCTGCAAGAGCACGCGCGCGTTGGTGGTACCACCGACGCCGCGCGCGGTGATGCGGAAAACCTGGATTTGATCCTCGAGGCCCGCGGCAGCGGTACCCAACAGATACGGATTCTCGGCGCGCTGCACGCTTGCTACGTGCTCGATGATGTAGCGCGGTTGCTCGGCAACTCCGGCGATGGTGTTCGCCGCGACGACGACGCTGTTCGTACCGCTCCAGACGTTTGCCTGTTCCCATCGTTCGGTTTGAGCGTAATCGGACGCTTCCCACAGGCCGTTGTTTCCCGCCGGCGTAAACAACGCAGTCGAGTTGACGTTGTTGCGCAGGAACGCCTCGCCGGTTCGCAGAGCGACTTCAGCCGCTTCGAACGCCAGCACGCTGTCGTGCGTGTTGCGCGCCATGCGCTCTTCCATGCTCGTTGTCTGAACGGCGGAAACGCCGATGATCGTCAGCACCAGCAACAACACCAGGCTGATGAATAGGGCGACCCCTCGCTGATTTCTCATGGCGCGATCACCTAGTTCCGGAAACTGATGGTCTGACTGAAAGTGCGCGTCAAGGGCGCACCGGTATCGCTGACGACATCGACGCTGTTCGCAGTCACGGATACCCGCAACGCGCGAATGATGTCGGCGCCGACCTGATCGTAGGTCACGTAGCGATTCGCCGACGCAATGTTGTCGGCCGGGAACTTGTCGACGCCGAACCGAACCCGCAGGTTTTCGATCCCCTGGATCAGTTCGACCGGCGCGTCTTCGCTCGTCTTGCGCCACAGCGACCACGGTGTCTGATTGCGATTGTTGGTGCCCGTGCC
>CAZLDA010000299.1:0-5629 GCA_964557875.1 uncultured Pseudomonadales bacterium
ACCACCCACCCCACTCAAAACAAAGGACCTCCGATTATGAGCACGATCACCACAAAGGACGGCACCGAGATCTTCTACAAGGATTGGGGATCGGGGCAGCCTGTCGTTTTTCACCACGGCTGGCCGCTCAGTGCCGACGACTGGGACAACCAGATGCTCTTCTTTCTCGAGAAAGGCTATCGCGTCATTGCCCATGATCGACGCGGCCATGGTCGCTCGACGCAGACCGACACAGGCAACGACATGGACACATATGCCGCCGATGTGGCGGAACTGGTCGCTGCACTCGACCTGAAGAACGCAATTCATATCGGCCACTCGACCGGTGGCGGCGAAGTGACACGCTATGTCGCCCGCCATGGCAGCGGCCGAGTCGCCAAGGCCGTGTTGATCAGCGCCATCCCGCCAGTGATGGTAAAGAGCCACAAGAATCCCGGCGGAACGCCAATACAAGTATTCGATGGCTATCGTGCCGCACTTGTAGCCAACCGAGCGCAATTCTATCTCGACGTGGCGAGCGGGCCTTTCTATGGCTTCAATCGACCGGGCGTCAAAGTGTCTGAAGGCCTCATCCGGAACTGGTGGCGCCAGGGGATGATGGGGGGCACGAAAGCTCACTATGACTGTATCAAGGTCTTTTCGGAAACCGACCTGAGCGAAGACCTCGGGCTCATCGAAGTACCCGTGCTGAGCATGCACAGCGAAGACGACCAGGTGGTCCCGTTTGCGGATTCTGCGCCGCTCGCCGTCAAGCTGCTGAAGAAGGGAACGCTCAAGGTCTACAAGGACCTGCCGCACGGCATGTTCGCGAGCCATCCGGACATCATCAATCCGGACATCCTCGCCTTCATCCAGGCATAAGCGCATACGGCGTTTCCCTGCGTTGCTGTCTTGGAGAGCGCGCCGCTTCGAGCACGATTTGTTTTGAATGCCGCGATTGGTGTCGGAACGATCGCGATAGTTTCTTCGGAGGCTGGATATGTACGACTTCATGGTGACCCGACGCGCGGCGCGCGTTGTGCTCGGTATCTGTCTTTTCGGCTCACCAACGCTGTCCGCGCTCGCGCAGACCTCGGCGGCCACGCCATACAGCACCATCAATGCGGCCGCTGCCGCATCACCGATCTCGGTGCAGGTCGTGCGAGACGGCGTCAGCATGCTTGAGGGCTCTGGCGGAAACATCGGAGTCCTGAGCGGAAGCGATGGGCTTCTGATCGTCGATTGCGGCATCGCGGTTTCGCAGCACAAGATCGAGGAAGCCCTAGCGCGGTTGAACAGCGGACCGCTTCGCTACGCGATCCTCACTCACTGGCACTGGGACCACTCCGACGGCGATGGTTGGGTGCGTCGTAAAGGCGCGGAGCTTATGGCGAGCCGCGAGACGATAGAACGTTTGTCGCAAACTATCCGGGTCGAGGAATGGGGTCACACGTTCACGCCAGTTGCACAGTCCGACCTTCCCAACGTTCCCCTCGATGGCGCGAGAACTCTCAGTTTTTCAGGCGAGACGGTAATCGTTCGACCATATACGCATTCCCATACCGATGGCGACCTATCGGTTTCCTTCAAGCACGCTGACGTGCTGATTACCGGCGATACCTTTTGGAACGGAATGTACCCGTTCATCGATTATGTGGCGGGCGGAAGCATTGGCGGCATGATCGAAGCCGCGAACGAGAATCTGGAACTTGCCAGCGCGCGGACCCGGGTGATCCCGGGACATGGGCCTTTGGCAGACCGCACCCAGCTTCTCGCCTTTCGAGACATGCTCGTGGACATCCGCGATAGAGTTGCCGCCCTCAAGGCGAAGGGCTTGAGCCTCGAGCAGGTACAGGCCGCCCAGCCCACGGCACCTTACGACAGCAAGTGGGGCCAATCGATCATCAGCGGCAGCCTCTTTACTGCGCTCGTCTATCGCGGCCTCTGAGACCCGATACGGCGACGGCCCATCTCGCAAAATCAGTTATCGCGTCGGTCGCTGGCATCGCGACGATCTTCTCAAGGCGCCTGTTACCGCAATCTGAGGATTCACCATGATCATTTCCGAAGAGACGTTGGACATCGACGTACCGGTCACTCTTCAGCACGTCAAATCCGTGCACAGCATTGGCGCGCTGCAATTCGAAGGTGATTTGCCGGCAGCGATATTTCACCTCCAGCTCATCACGAGCGACATCGCCGAGTGGGGTGCGGTATGGGATGTGATCGCCGTGTTCCACACCAATGCCGGGCACGTGACGCTAAACGACGCCACGTACAACGCCTCGCGGCACATTGCGACCGGCAACCCCTACAAGGATCTAGTAACCGATTTGGTGAAGCGCGGCGTGAAGGTAGAGCTGTGCGGCGCAACGGCGCGCGCGAACGGCTGGGGCAATGCCGACCTCCTGCCGGACATCAAGGTCAACCGGGACGCAATGGCCCGGACGATCGAACTCGTCCAGCGCGGATTTGTGAAGATCAGCGAGTGACCATAAATCGTCCACGCTACATCGCCTCCCTGCGAAGAGTCCCCGCGCTCGAGCGCGATCGGCGCGCCATCGATGGCGATCACGTTCGTCGTCGTAGGTCGCGATCGATGCAGCACGTTAGATCAATACCGGTTCAAGTTTGAGGAGAATGAGATGAGCGCGGAAGATGTGGTTCAGGGTTTCGGCGCACTTTCGCCGACGCGGATCGGCCTCTCACCCGAGATTCGCTACAAGAGTGTTGCCGCCTTGAACCGTATGCTCGCGCATACGCTGAGCCTCCGAGATTTGTACAAAAAGAACCACTGGCAGACGTCGGGCGTGACGTTCTATCAGCTCCATCTGCTCTTCGACAAACACTATGCCGAACAGGCTGAACTCGCCGACACGATTGCGGAACGAGTGCAAACGCTGGGCGGCGTCACGCTGGCGCTCGCGGCCGACGTTGTAGCCGAAAGCCGGAGCATCAGCCGCGCGCCCCGAGGCCGGGAGAGCCCGCGCGCAGAACTGAACGAACTCTGCGCCGCACACGAGCTGATTCTCGTCGAGGCACGTGTGCTCGCACGCGAGGCGGCCGAGCGCGGCGACGACGGCACCAACGACCTGCTCGTCAGCGACGTCGTCCGCACCAATGAGCTGCAGTGCTGGTTCGTCAGCGAACACTTGTCGAACGAAGGTTCGTCATAAGCGCACCGTCAAGCGTTCAGCGATCGGGTTCGGATTGCAGGAACCGAGGCAATTCTCCACAAACCTTGCCCGGTGGGAAAATGGCTCGCGTAGGCTTCTCTTAAGGCGCCCTCAACGCAAAGTCGAACTGAACCGCCACTTCCGTATCCGACGTGGTCACCGAATCGATCGACAGCTTCTCCACCGTGACCGGCACCTCTTCGGAGTCCGCCAGGCGTTCACGAATGGTCTTCAACACATCAAGCGGCGGCGGTGCAGGAATCAAAGCCTGCAGAGCGTCGAGTTCGCTGCCCGTTGCAGCATCGTCGATGCGATCGATCTTCACTTCCACAAGCGAGAGTGTCGTGCCTGCGCCCATCAGGCGACCGGACATTTCCACCTTTGCCGCCAACGGGTTTCCAACGCAGCTCCCCGACATCTCCACACCGAGCTGTGACGACAGTTTCGCCTCGATGTGAACGCGCCCACCGGCGAGCCAGGTGCGCGGCGAATCCAGATACGCGTAGCACGCGCCTTCCTGCAGATACCAACGGCCGTTCTTGTTGAACACGCCTTCCACGAACAGCCGCTGAATGCTGGCCTTACCCACCGTCAGCGTCGCAGCCGCCGCCGGCATCGATGCGACCACTGAAAGCGCGAGCAGAAGAAACGTCCATTGCCTTTTCATACGCGTATTCATCGAGATGCTTCACTCCCTGAAACCAACAATCTAAAGAACACTCCGGGTGAGCGCGGGAAATACCTTGCCCACCTTGCCAAGTACATAGTCGCCGTATGTGCCGTCGAATGCATGCACGCTCGATCGGTCCCAGCGCAGTTCGCGGTCGTCTACGAATTCATCCACCGCCAGCGTTTCGATCGGCCGCACCACCGAATGGAAATTCGGATCGAAAAAGAACGGAAACGACAAACGATCCACCCCGCTCTGGTTCATGACGCGATGAGGCGTGGATCGATAGAGGCCGCGCGTCATTCGATCGAGCATGTCACCGATGTTGCACACGAACGAGTCCGCAACGGGCGGCGCCGAGACCCATCCGCTGCGACTCCTAACCTGCAAGCCACCCACGTCGTCCTGCTTCAGAATCGTCAATACGCCGTAGTCCGTGTGTTCGCCCACGCCCCAACGATCCGACGATGGGGTGCGCGCGGAAACTCCGGGGTAGTTGAAGATGCGGAACAGAACGAGCGGGTCGCGCGTGTAGCGATCGAAGAAATAGTCCGCATTCAATCCGAGACTGAGTGCGATACCGCGCATCAGCACGTGCGCGAGGCGAGTCATCTCGTCGAGCCACGCAAGCACGAGGGGACGCAGGTCCGGCCGTTGCGGGAACAGATTGCGTCCGTGCAGCGGCGTTGCGGCCATCACGCGAGGGTCGCGTTCGTCGAGCTCCGCGCCGAAGTAGAGGCCCTCCTTGTCGTCGGGAATGCCAGACGTCAACTCACCGCCGACCGGGAAGTAGCCGCGCCACGCGCGCCCGCCGAGATCCATCCGCACACGCAGCTTCTCCGCGACGTCGAGCGCGAAGAACGCCCTGCTCGCCGATTCGAGCCGTGAGGCCAGCACACGATCGACACCGTGCCCGACTACATAGAAGAAACCGGTGTCGCGACACGCCGCGCCGATCTGCTGTGTCACACGCGCCGCATCGGGCGATCCGTAGACCAGCGGCGCGACATCGATGATCGGCAGGTCTGTCACGCGCCCCTACTGTGCCGCGTCGCACGCGCCGACGCGGCGGCCGTCGAGTTTGATGACCATGTTGCCGGCCGGCATACCTTGCGGCGGCGTGAACGTGATCGCGCCGCTGAACGCGTCATCGCCTTGTCGCGTGATTTCGCCGCGGCCGGTCATCGATGGATTCGTGCACGTCTCCGTCCACGTCGCCTTTGCGCCATCGACGTGGAAGTCGGTACGCGCGCACGAGCTGTTCGCGCCGCCGGGCGGTTGCGACCACGTTGTGGCCATACACGTGGTCGACGAGCGCGACGGCATCGCTGGTAGTCCTGGCATCGACATTGCCGACGTCACTTGCCATAGATCACCTGCTTCCGCCGCCACGACCGGCGCCGATGCAGCGAGCGCAAGTGCCAGCCCCAATGCACACATCTCTCGTATGTTCCTCTCCCACGTATTGTCTGCAATCTGCATCTATCTGCATCGTCTTCCGGATCGTCGCGTCGAGAGTACACCCGCATACATTCACTCACCGCGCCGAATCGATATCATCCGGAACAACTCTCCCCTTACTCGAAGGAGTTCCCATGATCGACGTTCACTACTGGCCCACGCCGAACGGCTGGAAAGTCACCATCATGCTCGAGGAGTGCGGGCTCGAATACCGCACGCTCCCTGTCGACATCGGAGGCGGCGATCAGTTCAAAGCCGAGTTCCTGCGCATCAGCCCGAACAACCGTATGCCCGCAATCACCGACCACGCACCACTCGGCGGCGGTGCGCCGATCTCCATTTT